>NZ_JBXEJO010000080.1:0-46035 GCF_056837965.1 Bradyrhizobium ferriligni | reverse complement strand
GGCGCCGCCGCTCGACCGACGTGATCACCTCCGCCCTCGAAATCGTCATAGCGCTTCTCCTAGGATTACCCCTAGGACCTGCAGCGATCGCGTTCGTCAAACAAGGCGGCCCTCAACGGAGGGATACCGAACAAATGACCTTGTCGGCGAAATAGACCTAAACGGCCGCAATAAGCTTCGGCATGCATCCTATAAGCAAATGTGCGGCGGTTGGTCTGCGTGCTTGGCTAGGGCGTAAATTGACCGGAATCTCTGCATCGTGTGTACGTTGTTTGATCTCTAAATTTCGAGGAGTGACACCAACGCCCGCGTTAGGAGTCTTTTGCCTAGTAGGAGGCCTCGACGCGGCGAGGCCGGGCACGTCGGACCATCCCGAATTACAGGTAATCGCTCGGCGAATGGGCCGATTTTACTGCGCATGAGGTTGACCATGTCCGTCTCGATGCGATTTTGGCGCCCGCGCTATTAGCCCCCGCAACAACAAGATCGGCATCGTTTGCCCATCAAGGTCCAATTCGCATCATTGAACCGTATCCCTCTAGGTTGAGAGCCCGCCCGGGTGCTGACAAACAGGCCCACTATTGCAGATACCGTGAACCCGTTAGCCATATTGCTGCCAAACGTGACGTTGGTTGCGGTCGCAGCGCCGGTGCGAAGCGAGAAGCCGCCAACTTGGGTGGACGGGTCCCAGAATTGATCACCATCGATCAAAAACGCAACTGATCGTCCCAGGCGCATGCCACCCACGCTGGAGGCGGCAGCGCCGCTACTGCCGGCCAATCACAATGTTGCCAGTGACACTGGTATTGTTGACAAACGTTCTTCCGAGGGAGCTATCGGCGACTATCGAGATGGTGATCGGGCCCTGATCTGCCACACGAACCAAAAGCGCACTGGTATCCCGCACTGCGAAAGATTCGCCTGACAGTGCACTACTGTCCGATCTCGAACCGGACTATCAATGCGGCTACTTTAAAAGCCTTAGGAGAGTTCAATATGCATTTGCATCCCTGACCTAGGCGCCGCTCCCTTGCATAAAACAACCAGTTGTTTCAGGTCCCATCAACTCGCTCGGTGAGCGTAGAGGCTCCTGCCGTCGGAATTCAGGGTAACAATGGATTGGTCGTTGAAGGGTGGCCTACCCCCGGATCGGCCCATTCCCCGCTTCCAAGCGTGTTCGACGTTCGCGCCGCCGTAAACCGGTCCAATTTACGCCGTCGCAATTGCGGGCGCGGCATCGGGTGCCTTGACCGCCATGTCGGCACCAACCACGGGCGCGGCGAGCCCGAACACAGCTGCGGCCGGTAGCAACAGCTTCTTTCTCTCCACTTTCAGCGCAACCATGCGTAGATTGGTGCAGCCGGGGAATGAGCCAGCAGCCAAAAAGTCATCCACCCATCGGAGGACAATCCGCTACGCGCGACAATTGCGGGAGCTCCCGCAAATTGGTGAAGAAGGGGATGAACGAGAACGTACGATTGGTCGACGCCGACGAAGTCGAGGCCATTGCGGCCGCATGGAATCCAACATCGCACACGCCGACTGCTAAAATTGGCGCGAGGCCCGAAGCTAAGTCTGGACCTATAGAAAATGAAGCAACGGGCCGGGCATCGCCTAACCAACGCGCGTACGGCGGCGCCGCACATTGTCTATACTTTATCGCCGTTAACGACGTAGAGAGAAGAGGATCTGACATCAATGTTCTCTAACTGGCCGCACACAGTAGGACCGATCCAACTCGTTGGAGGCAACGCAGGCGATGAACTACTCGAGGCCGCGACATCTGCGACACGGCTCCGAACACACATGCTCTTGCACGAGAGCCACGCGGATCGGGTGCAACGGCTTATCATCAGCCTTCAGCGAGGCACGTACGTTCAACCGCACAAGCATCCCAAGCAATGGGAGCTAATCGTGCCGCTACAAGGCACATTGGCCGTCTATGTGTTTTCCGACGCTGGAGCCATCACGGAGAGGTTCGAGATTGCCCCAGGCAATACGAGAGTAATTGAGATACCAGCAGGCTTTTGGCATACGCTCGCACCCGTCTCCGAACGCGTGCAGATGCTCGAAATAAAACCAGGCCCGTTTCGGCCAGCAGAATTCGCGCCTTGGTTCCCGTCAGAATGCACAACGATGGCGGCGCTCGCCACAGCATGGTTGGCAGATGCGAAGCAAGGCGATCGATTTGCAGACTCGCCTCACTAACCGGCGCATCGGGCTGCGCGGCGCGCCGCGATTGAATATGGTTCTACCCGATAATCGTCCACTAGACACAATCAACGCAGTCGCGTCGTATTCCACATCGGCTGTCCGAAACCGTACGATGTCCAATCTCCAAGCGAAGCTTGAACGATTTGAGCCCCATACTGACGAGTCCGAGCTGATCGCGAGCGGGGCGCTGGAAGGGAGTAACGCGAATTATCAAGCGACTGAGTGCTCGCTATTGCGCGCTGACGAAGAACAGGGGACCGTGATCGCCAGTGCGCCGGCAGTGGAGCCGACCTATGGAATTGAACCATATCTGCGCCCTCGGACAAGGCGGCGCCGAGTTAGCCCCAGCGCATCAAGCATAAACAGCAACTCTCTTCAGTTCGTGACGTGCGGGGACCACTCACTGCATGCGATGAGGGCATTATTTTTCAGGCCACCTAGGCAATCTGAAGAGCATTATGCGACGGCCCTCCCGGTCCCTGCCGAGCCTGAAGGCGAAAAAGAAAGTCAGGCGACCTTGGCAAAGCGCTCCGGCGCTGGCGGCAAGGAGGCGATAACAAGCGTTCTGCCTTCTTCATCGCTCCTTACAACTTAGTGCTTATGCACGACTATCAGCTCATTTTTGCATCTCGTTCAAAGTGACAAACAGGATGAAGCCCGTATCCGTTAGTAGGTCCTGCTGGTTCAGCAACGCCATCAGTCTCGTGGCGGCGGCAAGAGTGAAGGAAATGGTACGTATGCAATCATGCCCACAAGAACTGGATGGACTTCCGAGCGCGCAAATAGTTCCGGCCCAGTGCATCTGGTTAGGCCAATACGCTCAATTCCCGAGTGGCTGACCTCGGTTTGGTAGACCTCGTCTAGGAAAGTGCTGTAGCTTGCGAGCAGTTACCGACCTTCGAGGGACCACCAACGTGTGCTTTGTTGCGTTAGTGCTGCTGCTCGCCGGCGTTTGCGTTTTTGGAGGCTGGCGCTTAGGCTACGCGAAAGGATGCGACGAGGGCATCCATTCCGTCGCCTGCCTATTTGCAAACGAATCCACCCCTTGGATGGGCCAACCGATAGCCTAAATTGCCCGCACCGTTTTCTATCGTTAGTCAGACGAAACGCCTGTCGAGCGTCGGTCGACGTGCACAAATCCGCCAATCAGGCATAGCCTGCGCGCCGGCAATTTGCTTGTTATCTTCAGCTTCATTTTGTTGGATTGAACGGTGATGAGCTGCGGTTTATCTCAAGCCCTTGTGCGTCTTGGCTGCTTTTCGAACCGCGTGTAAGGTAACCCCGATCCGCCGCGGCTGATGACTGGAACCTTACGGCGGCATTGCGGCTGATGTTAGACTGCCAGAGGAATTAGGCCCTGCCTGCTCAACAATGACTAACCGTACTCAAAAGATCACCGTTGGCGAAATGCGAGCCGAAGGTGTAAGCGGAGTCCTGATCTACTGCACCGACTTTACGTGCAGCCATTGGATTACCCGCAGCGCGGAAGACTGGCCAGACAGCGCTCGACTGTCCGATCTTGAGCAGCAATACAAATGCAATGTTTGCGGCAGGGTTGGCGTGGACATCCGACCGAATTTCGAAACTATCGTTCGTATAGCTCCAAAGTAGCGCAACAACTCCTGCTTCAGAGACAACGGATCCTGGTCGCGAAGCCAAACAACCACGAGCTCGCTTCAGTGCGGCCAGACGACGAACGGCCCGGACCATGTTGATCCAAGATTGAGACCTTTGATAAATTCTGCGTGGGATACGAGAAGCGCCTTGGAGCTTTCCCGTCATACAGCTGTTCGTCACGTAAACGCTCGATCGAACAAATGATATCTATTTGTTCGATCCAATCGTCTTACACTTCTGATTGTCGACAAGGCTCCCCCCTGGGCGTCAGTGACGGCTGTCTGACGGTCGCGCAGCAGTCGGTTCGTCTTGAAGTCTTGACCGGTCTATTAAGTCACGGCCCGTTCGGCGCGTGACCGCCGCAAGTCTTCGACAGTGAGGCGGCGTAGGAACCTCGCTTGATGCGAGCGGGTATGTCCTTAGGGCGTTCATGAGCGATGAAAAGGGAAGAAATCGCGCTGCGGCGAAGCAACAGACTCGATTGCAAAGTCCGGGCAGCAAACATCGCTTTCATCCCCGACAAGACCCACAACGCAAACATGCATGGCTGCGGCTTCAATTATTGCGGGCCACGTACGTCGATCGACAGTTCTCATGGAAAGACAAGGCGAGGTTAAATTGTGGCGTTTCGAGCGAAGGACGAGCCATTAAGATGGTCCATATAGAATGGAGAGCAATTAGCCGATCTGTTCGACTTGATCGAGACCGAGTGCCGCAAACACAACAGCAACGAGCCGCAGAGGGTCAACCTCGGCTGCAATAACGCCGTTGCCGCGTTTGCTCTGCCCGACCGTGCCGAGGAACAGAGGCCGGCGACTAGGTCTAGTACAGATCGCGGCGATTTTTGAAAATCCGTGGCATCAAAGCAAATGACAATCAGCTCCTCTTGAGGCGATAGGTCTCGTGGCAGCCGCCGCACTGCTTGAACAGCGGCGGCATTTCCGCCTTCAGCGTGTCGAGGTCCTTGACCTTGCCTTTGGTATCGGCGACCGCCTTGGCGTAGCTCGCAATGTGCTGCTCGAAGCCGGCCTTGTCTTCCCAGACCTTCGGCGCGGGGGAATAGTCGCCATCCGGCTTGAGGCCCTTGCTGCTTTCCGGGAACAGCGTCGGCAGCTTCTTGGCGGTGTCTTCGAACTTCACCAGCGCGGCATCGACCGCTGCCTGATCGTAGGGCTTCTCGCCCTTGATCATCGCCGCTATCGCGCCCGCATTTTTGCCGGTCTCCTTCATCTGGGCCTGGGTCTGCTTGACCTGATTTTGGTCGGCCACCACCGCCCCTGCACTCAACGCAAGCATCGCTGCGACGACGACAATCCGCTTCATCGGCAAAACCCCTCAATTCCGCTCTGTCCCGGTCCGCGATCTGCGGCCGGCCTGGTTTGCAAAACACCGCAGGCGGAATCTTCATTCCGCCTGCGACAATTTATCAGAGATTATGGCGGCGCTGCGCCTCGCGGATCGCGATCCAGACCCGCTCCGGCGTCGCCGGCATGTCGATGTGGTCGATCTTGTACTCGCGATGCAGCCCCTCGACGATCGCGTTGACAACCGCCGGGCACGAGCCGATCGCGCCGGCCTCGCCCGCGCCCTTCACGCCCATTGGATTGGTCGTGCAGGGAACGTTATGGGTCTCGAACACGAAGGACGGCCCGTCGGAGGCGCGCGGCAGCGCATAGTCCATGAAGGTGCCGGTGACGAGCTGACCGTCGGCCGGGCTGTACACCGCCTGCTCCATCAGCGCCTGACCGATGCCCTGCATCGCGCCGCCATGAACCTGGCCCGCCAGCATCAGCGGATTGAGCGTGACGCCGAAATCGTCGACGATGACGTAGCCGACGATCTTGATGATACCGGTGGCGGGATCGATCTCGACCTCGGCGAGATGCGTGCCGTTCGGATAGGTGCCGTCGGCGCTGGCGAAGGTCGCGCTCGCAGTCATCTTCGACGTATCTCCGCCGGGGCGTTTGGCGAGATCGGCAAAGCTGATCGAGCGGTCGGTGCCGGCGATGCGGATGCGGCCGTCGGCGATCTCGAGATCGCCGGCGCCGGCTTCCAGCGCTTGCGCCGCAAGCTCCTTCAGCTTGTTGCCGAGATCATGCGTCGCGCGCTGCACGCTGACGCCGCCGGACGGGATCGATGCCGAGCCGCCGGTGCCGAGGCCGGTCGCGATCTTGTCGGTATCGCCCTGCAGCACATGGACGCGCTCGGGCGGCACGCCGAACTGCTCGGCGACGATCTGCGCATAGGCGGTCTGGTGGCCCTGCCCGCTCGACTGCGTGCCGATCAGGACCGAGATATCGCCATTGGGATCGAGCGCCACATTGGCGGTCTCCTCGCCCATGGTGCCGCAGACCTCGACATAGCTCGCCATGCCGATGCCCCGCACCAGGCCGTCCTTTCTGGCCGCCTTGGCGCGCTTCGGAAATTCCTTCCAGTTGGCAATTTCCATCGCGCGCTTCATGTGTGCGACGAAGTCGCCGGAGTCGTACACCTTGCCGGTCGCGGTCGTGTAGGGCAGCGACTTCGGCGGAATGAAATTCTTCCGCCGGATGGCGTCCGGCGTCGTGCCGAGCTTGCGCGCGGCGGCATCGACCAGGCGCTCGATGACATAGGCGGCCTCCGGGCGGCCGGCGCCGCGATAGGCATCGACCGGCACCGTGTTGGTGAACACGGTGCGGACCCGGCAGTGGAAGGCCTGGATGTCATAGAGGCCCGGCAGCATGCCGGCGCCGCCATGCGGGATGTAAGGCGCAAAGGTCGAGAGATAGGCGCCCATGTCGCCCATCAGGTCGACATCCATGCCGAGGAATTTGCCGTCCTCGGCGAGCGCCATCTTCGCGGTGGTGAGATTGTCGCGGCCCTGCGCGTCGCCCATGAAGTGGTCGGAGCGCTCGGCCGTCCATTTGATGCTCTTCTTGAGCTTGCGCGCGGCGACCGAGATCAGCGCATATTCGCGATAGGGAAACAGCTTGGTGCCGAAACCGCCGCCGACATCCGGGCAGATCACCCGCATGTTCTCCTTCGGCATCTTCAGGATCATGTCGCAGAGGATCTCGCGCAGGCGGTGGCTGCCCTGGCTGCCGATCGTCAGCGTCAGATGATCCTTCTTGGCGTCGTATTCCGCGACCGCGGCGCGCGTCTCCATGAAATTGGTGATGACGCGCGGATTGACGATGGTGATCTCGGCCACCGCATGCGCCTTGGCGAACGCGTCCTCGGCGGCCTTCTTGTCGCCGATCGAGACGTCGAACAGCACATTGCCGGGCTTGTCCGGCCAGACCTGCGGCGCGTCCTTCTTCACCGCATTGACGAGGCCGACCGCCGCCGGCAGCGGCGTCCATTTGACGTCGATCGCCTCGATCGCGTCACGGGCATGATCGACGGTATCGGCGACCACGAAGGCTACCGCGTCGCCGACATGGCGCACCTCGTCCTTGGCGAGGATCGGATAAGGCGGTGCGGTGAACGGATCGGTTTCGAGATTGAACAGGCACGGCAGGCCGCCGAGATCGGCGACGTCGGCGGCGGTCAGGATCAGCGCCACGCCGGGCATGCCGCGGGCCTTGCCGGCATCGATCGTGTAGGTCGCGTGCGCATGCGGCGAACGCAGCATCAGAGCGTGCAATGCGGGAGACGGCGCAACGTCGTCGGTGTAGCGGCCCCTGCCGCGAATCAGAGCGTCGTCCTCCTTGCGCCGCACACTTTGTCCGACGCCAAATTTGATGGGAGCTGCCATCGTCTCTCCAATTGCCTTGGTTGTTTGCGTGCATATTGGCGTGGTTGTCAGCGAAGCGCAAACCGCTTTCCGCCGCGCGCGGCGCTATCCCACAGCCGCCTCCTATGCATTTGATTTGACAGGCAAAACTATACGCGGCGGAGCGCGAACAACCAGCCGCGGCCGAACAGCGTGAGGATCGAGAGGGCATAGACGAAGACGCCGACCGCAATCAGCAGCAGCAGGATCAGTTCGTCGCGAAAGATCTGCATCGGCGCGAACCACACCACCGCGAAATGCGAGGTCAGCCACAGCGCGACCGCGAGCAGCGCGCCGCACAGCGCGAAGGTGCCGAATGAGCGGATCAGCGCGCGATCGAGCGCGAGGTAGCCGCGGCGCACGGCAAACATCAGCACAAGCAGCAGATTGACCCAGGCCCCGATCGCGGTCGCGAGCGCGAGCCCGACCTGCGCCAGCGTGCCGACCAGCGCGATCTTCAGCGCGACGTTGACCGCGACCCCGGTCAGCGCCGCTTTTACCGGCGTTGCGGTGTCCTTACGGGCGTAGAAGGTCGCAACCGCGCTGCGGATCATCACGAACGGAATGAGCCCCACCGCGTAGGCTGCGAGCGTGGCGCCGGCGCTTGCCGCATCGGCCTTGGAGAAGGCGCCGCGGGCGAACATCGCGCGCATGATCGGATCGGCGACCGTCAGGAACGCCGCCACGAACGGCACCGAGAACAGCAGCGTGAAATCGAAGGCGCGGCGCTGCGCCGCCATCGCGCCGGCGTGATCGTCGGCGCTCAGCCGCCGCGACATCTCCGGCAGCAGCACGGTGCCGATCGCAATCCCGATCACGCCGATCGGCAATTGATTGAGGCGATCGGCATAATAGAGCGCCGAGAGCGCGCCCGCTGGGAGGAAGGTCGCGATGATGGTGTCGGCGAACAGCGCCACCTGCGTGCCCATCGAGCCCAGCGTCGCCGGCCCCAGCGCGCGGAAGAAGCCGCGAACGTCCTCGTCGAGCCGCAAGGGCGCGAACCGCGGCAGGCCGCCATGGCGCGCGAGGTCGCCGGCGAGCAGGAAGAATTGCAGCAAGCCCGAGATCAGCACGCCCCAGGCCGCGGCATGGCCCGCGCTCGGGAAGAACGCCGCGAGCGCCAGCGTCATCATCATGGCGAGGTTCAGGAAGATCGGCGCCGCGGCAGCGCTGGCGAAGCGATGCATCACATTGAGCATGCCGCCATAGAGCGTCACCAGCGTGATCAGGAGCAGATAGGGAAACGTGATCCGCGTCAGCTCGATCGCGAGCTTGCGCTGCGCCGCGTCCTCGGTGAAGCCCGGCGCGAGGATGCTCATCGCCTGCGGCATGAACGCCGTCGCCACCGCCAGCAGGATCACCTGCGAGGCGAACAGCAGCGTGAAGATGCGGTCGGCGAACAGCCGTGCCGACGCTTCGCCGCGCTCGCCATGGACGTGGGCATAGGCCGGCACGAAGGCGGCGTTGAAGGCGCCTTCGGCGAAGATCGCGCGGAAATGATTGGGCAGCCGCAGCGCCACGAAGAAGGCGTCGGCAGCCGGTCCGGCACCGAGGATTGCCGCGAGCATAATGTCGCGCGCGAACCCGGTGACCCGCGATAGCAGGGTATAGCCGCCGACGGTGAATATGCGCCCAAGCATACGCTGCTTCTAGCGCATGATTGCGGTCTGAAAAAGTTTCCTATCAGGCCGAAAGTGCGCTGCGCACAGCCGCGATGACGCGGTCCTGCGTCGCCTCGTCGAGATAGGGGTGCATCGGCAGGGCGATGACATCCTTGGACAGGCGCTCGCTGACTGGCAGGCCGCCGTCGGCAACCGGATAGTGGCTGTAGGCCGTCTGCTGGTGCACCGATTTGGGATAGTAGATCATGGTCGGGACGCCCTGCGCCTTCAGGGCAGCCGCGAAGGTGTCACGATAGATGCCGTCGGACAGACGGATGGTGTATTGCGCCCACACCGAGGTACAGCCCGGGGCAAGGCGCGGCACCGCGACGAGGTTGCCGAGCGCGCGCGAATAGCGCTCCGCCACCTTGTTGCGCGCCGCGATCTCGTCGTCGAAAATCTTCAGCTTCTCGAGCAGGATCGCCGCTTGCATGGTGTCGAGCCGCGCCGTGAGGCCGAGCCGCACGTTGTCGTACTTGTCCGAGCCCTGGCCGTGCACGCGGATGCTGCGCAGGGTGCGTGCGAGTTCCTCGTCGTCGGTGAAGATCGCGCCGCCGTCGCCGAAGCAGCCGAGCGGCTTGGCCGGGAAGAAGCTGGTCCCGGTCGCGAGCCCGAAGGTGCCGAGCTTGCGGTTCCTGTAGGTCGCGCCAAAGCCCTGCGCGGCGTCATCGAGCACGAACAGGCCCTCGGCCTCGGCGACCGCGCCGATCGCATCGTGATCGGCGCTCTGGCCGAACAGGTCGACCGGGATCACGGCGACCGGCTTCAGCCCCCGCGCGCGCGCCGTCGCGATGCCGCGCTTGAGCGAGTTGACGTCGATGTTGAAGGTCCCCTCATCGACGTCGACGAAAACCGGCGTCGCTCCGGTCAGCGTCACGACCTCGCCGGTCGCACAGAAGGTGAAGGTCGGGCACAACACCGCGTCGCCCGGCCCGACATTCTTCGCCATCAGGACCATCAAGAGCGCGTCGGTGCCGCTCGCACAGCTGACCACATGCTTTGCGCCGCTGTATTCCGCCAGCGCCTTCTCCAGCGCGGTCACTTCGGGACCGTTGATGAACTGGCAATGGTCAAGCACGCGCGCGACCGCGTCATCGACCGACTTGCCGAGCCGCCGGCGCTGCGCGGCGATATCGATGAAGGGAATGGGCTCAAGCTGCATATGCTGGTTCATGGAAGCTCTTTGCACGTGTTGAATGAATGAAAATCAGCCGGCGATGCGGCGCGGCCCCTTGCGCATCGTCGAGGCGGCGGGCCTGGCGGGCGATTCCAGGCAGCGGATCGCGATCTCGAGGCTCGCCACGCCCTCGTCGCCGGACACTGCCGGCAGCTTGCCGCCACGCACGGCATCGAGGAAGGCGATCAGTTCGGCGCGCAACGGCTCGTCGTGACCGACCGGCAGATGACGCATCGAATAGCTGCCGTCCGGCTTGAAGCCGAAGCATTCGGTGACCTGACGCGTGAGCAGATCGCCCATCACATACTTGCCGCGGGTTGCGACCGTCACGTTGCGCGCCTTGAACGGCGTCAGCCAGTTGGTGTTGATATGGGCGAGGACGCCGGAAGCGGTGCGGAACTGCAGCAGCGCGATATCCTCGCGCTCGGCGACGGCGCTCGAAAGCTGCGGCTGCACCTCGATGATATCGGACTCGGTGAACCACCGGATCAGGTCGATGTCGTGCACGGCAAGATCGATCACGACGCCGACATTGGACATTCGCGGCGGGAACGGGCCGACCCGGGTGATGCCGATCGACAGGATGTCCTCGCCCGAGATCGCCTTCTTGATCGCGGCGACCGCCGGATTGAAACGCTCGACATGGCCGACCATCAGCGTGACGCCAGCCCGCTCGGCGGCCGCGACGATCTCGCGGCCCTCTTCGACCGTCGATGCGACCGGCTTCTCGACTAGGATGTGAACGTTGCGCGCGATGCAGGCGAGCGCGATCTCGTGATGCAGATGGGTGGGGGCTGCGATCGTCACCGCATCGATGCCCTCGGCGAACAGCTGATCGAGGCTTTCGAAGGCGCGGCAGCCGACCAGGTCGATGGCGCGGGTGCGATGTTCCGGCAGCGGATCGACGATGCCGATCAACAGCACCCCGGGCAGTCCGGCCAGCACGCGGGCATGGTTGCTGCCCATCACGCCGGCGCCGATCACGCCGACGCGCAATGCGCGGCCGGTATCGGCCGTCGCGCCGGCTGCGGACATTTTTGCATTCATATCGTAGACCCCAAGTAACGTTCTGGCGGTTGTCCAGGCTTCTCAGGGAGCCATCCCAGCTCCGAGGGAATCAGCACCAAGGCCCCTCTGCCCGATCCACGCCTTTGGCGCAAATCACGACCCGCTTCGTTAGCAGCCGCTATAGCACGGCGTCACAAATGTGGCGAATGCCAACGGCGAAATCCGGACACGTTTTGATTCAAAGAGTTACATCGCCCGCGACTCGATCTAGCGCGGGGCCCGTTCGCCTCAGGTGCGCCGATAGTCATCCTCGATGCGAATGATGTCGTCCTCGCCGAGGTAGCTGCCGGTCTGCACCTCGATCAGCTCGAGCTGGATCTTGCCCGGGTTCTCCAGCCTGTGCACCGCGCCGATCGGGATGTAGATCGATTCGTTCTCGTGCACCGTCTTGATCAGCTCGTTGACGGTGACCTGCGCGGTGCCGCGCACCACGATCCAGTGCTCGGAGCGGTGATGGTGCTTCTGCAGGGACAGCCGTCCGCCCGGCTTGACGACGATCCGCTTGACCTGGTGGCGATCGCCATTGTCGACCGACTGATAGGAGCCCCAGGGGCGATGCACCTTGATGTGGTTCTCGGTCACCTCCGGTGCCGCCACTTTCAATTTCGCGACCAGCCGCTTCAGCCCGTTGGCGTCCTTCTGCCGTGACACCAGCACGGCATCCTGGGTCGCGACCACGACGAGATCGTCGACGCCTTCGAGCGCAACCAGCGCCCGGTCGGTCGAGACGTTGCAATTGCGGGAGTCCTCGAACACCGCCTTGCCGCGCGAAGCGTTGCCGAGGCTGTCCTTGTCGGCGAGCTCCCAGACCTGGCGCCACGAGCCGATGTCGGACCAGCCGCACGCCACCGGCACCACCGCGGCATGCGAAGTCTTCTCCATCACAGCGTAGTCGATCGAGATCACCTTCGCCGCGCCGAAGGCCTGCGCATCGAGCTTGATGAAGCCGAGATCGCGCGCCGCCGACGCAACCGACTGCTCCACCGATGCCACGCTGTCCGCATCGACATTGCGGTACTCGTCGAGCAGCACGCCGGCGCGGAACATGAAGTTGCCGCTGTTCCAGAGATAACCTGCATCGATATAGCCCGCCGCCGTCGCGGCATCCGGCTTCTCGACGAATTTCGCCACCGTGCGCACCTCGCCGGCGACCGCCTCACCCGGATTGATGTAGCCGTATTCGGTAGCCGGCCGCTCCGGCTTGACGCCGAACGTCACGATGCGGCCGGCGTCCGCGGCCACCAACCCGCCGCGGCACGCGGCGACGAAGGCCTGGGTATCCCGCACCAGATGGTCGGCGGCCAGCGCCAGCACGATCGCTTCGCTGTCGCGGCTCTGCGCGAACGCCGCACCGGCCGCGATCGCCGGCCCCGAGTCGCGGCGCATCGGCTCCAGCAGCACGTCGGCCTCGCGGCCGATCTCGGCCAGTTGCTCCAGCACCATGAAGCGATAGGCCTCGTTGGTGATCACGATCGGACGCTCGAACAGGCCGGCATCGGAAACCCTCAGCAGCGTCTCCTGGAAGGTCGAGCGCGCCCCGAACAGCGACAGGAACTGCTTCGGATGCACCTCGCGCGACGCCGGCCACAACCGCGTGCCCGCGCCGCCGCACATGATTAGGGGAATAATTCGTCGATCCATCGATGCCTCAAATCCTGTCGTGCAAGTCCTGTCGTATCCGCCTGCGGACGACACACCAAATCGGCCCAGGCCGTCGCGGCCGGCGGCCCTGTTGCCTCGGAAGCACTATCCAAGCAGTAGCACGCGCCCCCCGCGCGTCTGGTCGGATTTTAGCGGTAACGTAAACCCCCGGTGAGTGGCCGGCCGTCCCCGGTTCCGGCCTCTTTAGCCGCCCCTTCGCGCCTGCCGCAATAGGGACCAGTACGGGTATTGCCAGATCGGCGCGGAAACAATACCAAGGCGGCGAATTTGGGCGCGCGAAAGCGTTTTGCGCTGTTTTTGACACATTCTGAAACCTGGCAGCGCGAACGGAAATGCGCCGAATCCTGCTTTCGACCGTCAAGATCCTGATCTCGGCCGCGCTGCTCTATTTCTCGCTGCGCAAGGTCAATCTGTACGACCTTGCCTCCCGTATCCAGGTCGAGAGCTTGGGCTGGCTCAGCCTCGCGATCGCGGTCACGTTCCTGCAGATCTTCCTCGGGGTGCTGCGCTGGCGGGAGATCAGCGTGGAGTGCGGCGCCCCGCTGAAGACCGGCCAAGCCATGCGCTTCAATGTGATCGGCACCTTCTTCAACCAGACACTGCCGTCCTCGATCGGCGGCGACGCGGTCCGGCTTTGGCTCGTCGCGCGCGCCGGTGCGGGCTGGCGCGCAGCCACCTATTCGATTTTCGTCGACCGCGCGATCGGACTGATCGCTCTTGCCGTCGTCATCGCCGCCACCCTGCCCTGGAGTTATCGGCTGATTTCCGATTCCCACGGCTGGATGGCGTTGCTGCTTCTTGACCTCGCCGCACTCGCGGCCGGATTTGGCTTCCTGCTGATCGGCGTGTTGCCATGGGCCTGGCTGAAGCAATGGTGGGCAACACATCACATCTACGCCTGCGCGGTCATCGCGAACCGGGTGCTGTTCAGCCGCAAGCACGGATTGAGGGTCGCAACCCTCTCGATCGCCATTCACGTCGTGACCGTCGTGATCGCCTGGTGCGTGATCAAGTCGATCACCGCCCCCGTCACCTTCGGCCAGATCTTCCAGTTGTTGCCGCCCGTGATGCTGATCACGATGATGCCGATCTCGATCGCCGGCTGGGGCGTGCGCGAGGCTACGATGGCGCTGGCGTTCGGCTACGCTGGATTGATCGCCAATGAAGGCATCAACATCTCCCTGTTGTTCGGCGCGGTATCGTTCGTGGTCGGTGTGTTTGGCGGTCTCGTCTGGATATTGAGTGCCGAGAAAGCCGCCAAGGGCGCTGAGCCGATCGAAGTCCCAGGATCAAAGTGACTTTTACCATGAGCAGCCCCCAAATCCTACTCTCGCTTATCGCGACAGTTCTGGCCGCATTGATCTCGGTCGTTTTAGTCCGGGCGACGCGACCAATCCTGCAGCGCGTAGCGCTGGCCAAACCGAATGCACGATCATCGCACCGAGTTCCAACACCGCAGGGTGCCGGTGTTGCGGTCACGGCGGCCACGCTACTCGCGGGCGGGATCGTCATCGGGCTGGCCGGATCGCCGGACCTGACAATTCCATTCACTGTTTTCGCGGCCTGCCTATTCATCGCGGTGGTCGGCTTGGCCGACGACATCCTTTCCTTGCCCGTCGTTCCGCGGCTGTTGCTGCAGGCCGCCGCCGTTGCAGCCGTGGTGTTTTCGGTACCTAGTGATCTCAGGCTCGCGCAATCCAGCCCGGTCTGGCTCGAACGCGGCCTGCTGCTGATCGCCGGCCTCTGGTTCGTAAACCTCGTCAACTTCATGGACGGGCTCGATTTGATGACCGCGGCCGAGGTAGTGCCGATCACCGTCGCGATCGTGCTGCTCGGCGGCTTCGGCTATGTCCCCGCAGCTCCCGCACTGGTCGCGGCAGCGCTGTGTGGCGCGTTGCTCGGCTTCGCGCCGTCCAACCGACCGGTCGCAAGGATATTCCTCGGCGATGTCGGCAGCTTACCAATCGGCTTGTTGCTGGGCTGGTGCCTGCTCGAGCTCGCTCTACATCAGCAGTTCGCCGCCGCACTGCTGCTGCCGCTATATTATTTGACGGATGCTACAGTGACGCTGTTTCGCCGCATGGCGCGGCGCGAGCCGTTCTGGGCCGCACATCGCTCACACTTCTATCAGCGCGCGACCGACAACGGTTTTACCGTGTGGCGCGTCGTCGGCGAGGTCTTTGTGCTTAACTTAGTGTTGGTTGTGCTCGCATTCGCCTCGGTCGCCCTCACCTCTCTTACCGCAGACATTACCTTACTATTAGTCGGTGCGCTCGCCGTTACCCTCCTGCTCCGCCGATTTTCGCGTCTCGCTCCTCCCGCTAAGTTAAGGTAGCCTTGGACTAACGACACGTTTCAAGCCGTCATCGAGGCTGAGTGGCGGTTGCCATCCGGTCGTGGCAACTTTCGAAAGATCTAGCTCGAGCGAGCCAAGCAAGCTGTCGCACGCGTCACTTCGACCAATCAACATCAGCATTGCCCTAAGAAGCGACGCGGGCAATCGGAATAAACGTGGAGGAGTCTGCGCTGCGTGGGCGAGACGTTCGATGAAAAGCGGCGTCGAAACCTGCTCGCTATCAGCCACAAGAAACACGTCGAAATCCTGCCCTGGCTGCGAGAGGCGGTGTAGGATGAATGAAGCTAGGTTCTCCACCGATAGGAAGGCACGGCGGTTGCGGATATTGGCTAACGGAAGTGGGACACCGCGTTTCACGGCCTTTTCGAGATACGCAAAATTTCCCTTTGCTCCGGCACCATAGATCATTGGCGGACGGATGACGGTGACCCTCATGCTGCCACCTGCTACCAGTTCCTTAAGACCTGCCTCCGCAGCAGCCTTTGACATTCCATAGAGGCCACGGGGCGTCAAGAAATCATCTTCGCGAAATGGTGGGCGCCCGCTATTGCTGCGCCCGTGCACCAGTATTGTGCTGATAAAGATGAAATGCTGCACGCCGGCGGCCATCGCCGCACGCGCCAAGTGCAGCGTGCCCTCGACATTTACGGTCTGATAAAGCTCGATCGCATGCTCTTCGTTCTTGTGATGAACGCGAGCTGCGAGGTGAACTACGGCATTTGCACCAACAACCGCATCGCTCCAATCTGCGCTCGGTCCCAACGTATCAATCATGATATCGTTCGGATCCCGCGACGGAGTTCGCATGGCACGCCGCACCAACCAGCCATGACCAGCCAATAAAGGTACTACGTGGCGACCGACGAAACCGCTCGCGCCAGTCACAAGAACCGTCGGGCGTCGATTACTCATGCGATCTGCTCCATATCGTGATTGGATAGCAGTTCCCGAACCACAGCGGCGTAGCTGGCCAGGGCCCGCTCAGGACTAAAGGTCATCGCGGTCGCAACTGCACGCTCTGCCATGCCGACATCCTTCGAACACGACGCCGACCTAATCGCGTTGGCGAGTTGATCGGGCCTGCCGGGTGTCACAACCCAGCCTAACCTATTCTCCCTGACGGCAAGTGCGGCCTCGGCCTCAGCCTCAGATACGAGAATGACGGGCCGACCGACTGCAAGAAGATTGTAGAACCGGCTCGGAACCGACACACCGGCGACATTTTTGCGATAGGGAACGAGCCAAACGTCCGCACTTGAGAGAAGGGCACCAAGTTCACCGTCCGCAACGCGGTCGACCAATGTGACATTGGCAAGCCGCGCTGTGGCCTGCATCTCCTTCAGTCGCGCAAAGCCTATACCCCATCCCGAGAGCAGGAAATGGATATCGCGTTCGGCTCGCAGGAGCCGCGCTGCCCCGAAGACAATCTCCGGATCGTGGGTAAAGCCCAGATTGCCGGAGAGGCCGACGACGAAGCGGGCGGCGATAGCCTTACGAAATGGATTGTCCGGGCTGACGGGACGGTTGGCGGGACTGAGCGTGGTCCAGTTCGGGATGAATTTAATCTTGTCAGGCGTCATTCCGCCATACCGCAGCACAAGCTTCTCGGTATCGCGGCCGATCACGATGACGACGTTCAAGGCACGGAACATCAGCGTGTTGATCGCTCGCATTGCCCGCGCGACCAGCGAGAACGGCCGCAGCAGCCCGGCCATCACAAGCACGTCGGGAAACAGATCGTGCAGGATCAGCACCGGCTTCGCCCCCTTCAACCTTGACGCGGCGGCAACGGCATAAGGAAGCGCGAAAGGGGCTGTCACCGTCAGCGCCACGTCGCCCCGACGCAGCCGCCACAACAGCGCAAAGAAAATCCGGCCCGTGAACAGCGCCTCGGCCAGCGCGCGCTTGATCAGCGCCGCCTTTCCAGGCAGCCAGTTCCTGATCTCGATAACGGCTGGCCGCCCGGGCGCCGGCGCGCGCGCCGAGCCCGGCATCCCAGAGATCACCACCACCTTCGACTCCCGCGCGATCCGCTCGGAGATGGCGGCCATGATCGCGGCGGTCGTGCTATAATCCGGTGGATAGTGCTGGCTGACGACAACCACTTTTCGGGAGCTGCTCATCAATGGCTTTCGAGGCGCTCGTGTACCGCGGAGCGGTCAGGCGGCATTCGACCCGAACTCAGGCACGGCGTCTTGAAGTACCGAGCGGATGGTCTTGCGGTCGTCCCTCTGGATTGCGTCGTCCAGCGCCACCAGCCATTTGCGCAACGTCGACATCGGAGGCTGGTTCGGCTTGGCCGCCATCATCCCATCGACGCCGATCTCAATGGTCGGCTCTTCGCTTGCAAACAATATCTCGTTCAGCCGTTCTCCGGGACGCATGCCGCTAAATACCACCTCGATATCAACACCGGGCTGCAGGCCTGACAGACGGATCATTCGCTCGGCGAGATCTACGATCTTGACCGGCTGCCCCATGTTCAGGACATAGACCGACACATCCGGCCGCGCAGGCGTCATTGCATGCGTCGCCGCAGTGATTACGAGATCGCAGGCCTCGCGGATCGTCATGAAATAACGGACCATGTCGGGATGGGTCACTGTGATCGGTCCGCCGGCTTCGATTTGCGCCTTGAATTTAGGCACCACCGATCCATTGGACGCCAGCACATTGCCGAACCGCACCGAGATCAGCCGCATATGCGGCTCGCCCTTTGCCTCGGTCATCAGGTCATAGTCCAGCGCCTGACAATACATCTCGGCGAACCGCTTGGTCAGGCCCAGCATCGACACCGGCTCGATCGCCTTGTCGGTCGAGATCATCACCATCGCGTTCGCGCCCGCAGCATGCGCGGCGTCGGCCACGTTCACCGACCCGAAGATGTTGGTCTTGACCCCTTCGCTCCAATCGCGCTCCAGGATCGGCACATGCTTGAGCGCCGCGGCATGGAACACGATGTCGGGCTTGAACTCGCTCATCAGCCGCGTGATGCGCTCGCGATCCCGGATATCGGCGATCCGGCCCTCGATCTCGGGACCGGAGTCGCGCGCGGACAGCGCCTCGGTGACCGCATAGAGCGCCGGCTCCGAGTTCTCCACGACCAGGAGGCGCGCCGCGCCGAAGGTCGCGACCCTGTCGCAGATTTCCGCGCCGATCGAGCCGCCGCCGCCGGTCACAATGACCGACTTGCCCCTCACCAGCGTCTCGAGCCGCGCGTAGTCGATCTTCTGGCTCGGGCGCAGCAGCAGATCCTCGACGGCGACGTTGGTCAGTCGCGGCGCGTCGCCGCCCTCCAGCGACGGCAGGCGACTGACCATCAGACCGAGCCGCTTGGCGCGCATCAGCACGCCTTCCGGATGCGCTTCGGGCTCAAACGCCGACGGGGTCATGACGACGCGCTTGATCGGCCGCTGGCGGGTCTCGAAATCCCTGATCACGGCCTCGATGTCGTCGACGCCGCCGACCACGGGAATGTTGCGAATCATCTGGCCGCGATCCGCGTTCGACGGCGAGAGCACGCCGACCGGCCAGAGCCGCTTGATGGCGCCATTCTCGATGCCGCGCAGCACGACCTCCGCGTCGGCCGTACGTCCGACCAGCAGGGCCGGCGCGGCATTGTCCGATCGGGCATGCAGGCGCGTGCGTGAATAACGGAAATAGCGATAGCCGAGGCGCAGCGCGCTTAACGCGAATACCTCAAGGAAAAAGAAGAGGATGATGGTAATCCGGCCGAGGAACACTGGCGCCTGCGAACTCGATCCGGCAAAGAAGTATACGTAGTCCAGCACTACGAGCGCCAAGGTCAGCACCGCTGCGACCCGCAGTATATTGACCGCGTCTGGTAACGAGGTGAACCGCCATTTCGCGGTAGTCAGATTGCAGAAGTAGCTGACCGCAACACTGAACAGCACGAACCATGGCAGAATGTGCCACAAATGAGGTTGTCGATCAGAAAGCTGACTGCCCTCAAAACGTAGATAAAAGCTCGCGAGCAACGCAAACGCCGTCGCCACCGCGTCATGGACCAAGATCAGGAAGTTGCGCAAAGTGAACCGTGAAAGGCGCATCATGTAATGGGAATTTGCCGGTAATTAGGGGTTCGGGATGAGAGTAGGCTGCTGATAGCGCATCTGTGGAGCGCATGCCAGCGATCATGGGCGGATTGGAGGTTCAGGTTCCACATTGCCCCGGATCGGTCCCTTCAACACCATGCCGCCGGCAACCCCGACGCCCAGCACATACATCCAGCCTTCGTGAAAGTCGAAAATGTGTGAATTAAACAACGAAGTAAAGATATTCTGGACGACGACGAGAAGCCCGATCCAGTTGACGAGACCGTCGCCGCGGAACAGCAAAAGGTGCAGAAGCCACATCGCGTACAGTATCGCCACACCCACAATGCCCCACTGCACGGCGACGTTCAACGTTTGATTGTGTGGGTTTCCGATCACTTCGCCGGAAGCCTGGGTCGCACCGCCCTTCGCGACGCGCTCGAACAGGCCCCGCGTCGCTCCGGTGCCATGGCCGATGACCGGGGCCTCGGCAAAAAAGCCGAGCGACTTGCGCCAGAACTCGAGCCGCAAGCCGAGCGACGTGGGCTCGTTGCGCTCCATGTAGAGCTTGTAATCGCGCTCGAATGACTCCGCCGTCGAGCGCAATTGCGGCGAGCCGTACCACGCCACTATGGCTAACGCGGCGGCCGCGCAAAGGATCAGGACGATGCTGCGCCAGCGCAGATGGAGCAGCGCAAACACCGCGAACATAATCGGAACCGTCACCAATGCAGTGCGCGACACCACCACCATCGCCATGTTGGCGAACAGGCTGAGCGCAATCGCGATCAGCAACATGGCCGGCAGGATGCGTTTGGCCCGCAGCAGCATCACGATCGGATAGGCCAGCGCGACCGCGCATAACGTGAATTCCTGGCTCTGGTCGATGTAGTTCTTGACGAAGACTCCCTGCTCGCCAGGCGCGGGCGCCCTCAGCGCGAGGTGCGGATAGGCAAGCACCAGCCAGGACATCAGCATCAGCAGCGTGCAGGAGACGAGGAAAGCGACAAACACCCAGGTCCCGCGGGCCGAGCGCTGGAAATGATAGAGCAGGACCGGAAGCACGAGGAGCTTTGCGGTCGGCCCGACCGCGTAGAATCGCGCGCCCCAGGCCGCGTCCGACCAGAGCGTGCCGACAAGCGCGAGGCAAAACAACGCCACCGGCGCCAGGCAGATCGGCCGCTTCAGCAGCGCCCAGAATGCCTTCAGATCGACCGTCGGCGCAATCGCGATCAGCAGCACCACACCGAAGATGCCGACCAGCGAGGTCGACCACGGCAGCGACAGCGCAATCAGGACCGCGACCACATCGGTCGCGGTCTGCCAGCGCGCCGGATCGCGCCAGGCCGGACACGCCGCGGCGCCTGCCGGGGTTGCCATGCTTGCGCTCACGCCTTGCCCTCACGGGCCCGCGCAACCAGCGACGTCGTGCTGTGGCCGGGCAGGATCTCGACCAGCACCACCTCGCCGCCGGCGGCTTCGACGATCTCGTGGCCGACCACCTGCTCGCGGGTATAGTCGCCGCCCTTGACAAGCACGCTCGGCCGCACCTGCGTGATCAGATTGATCGGCGTGTCCTCCTCGAAGATCGCGACGAGGTCGACGGCTTCCAGCGCCGCCAGCACCTCGGCACGGGCGCGCTCGTCCTGCACCGGACGTCCCTCGCCCTTCAGCCGCTTCACCGAAGCGTCGCTGTTCAGCCCGACGACCAGGCGGTCGCAGGCGCCGCGCGCGGCGGTCAGCACCTTGACGTGGCCGGGATGCAGGATGTCGAAGCAGCCATTGGTAAAGCCGATGCGCAGATCCTGCCGGCGCCACTCCTCGAGATGTGCATCGATGTCGCCGCCGGCCGGGACGATCTTCTCCTCGGCCGCCAGCGAAGCGTGCGGCAGGATTCTTCGGCGCAATTCGGCGGACTTGACGATCGCGGTACCGGTCTTGCCGACCGCAACCGCCGCCGCCGCGCTCGCGATCCGCAGCGCGCCTTCCCAATCGGCGCCACCCGCCAGCGCCAGCGCCAGCGCCGCGGCAACGGTATCGCCGGCGCCGGACACGTCGCGCACCTTGACCGGCAGCGCCGGCACATGGATCGACTCGCCGCCCCGCGTCACCAGCGTCATGCCGCGCTCGCCCTGCGTCACCAGCATCGCCTCGCAATCCGCGAGGTACATCGCATCGGGCGCGGCCTGCGCGATGCTGTCCTGGCTATCGGCGCGGCTGCGGGTCGCCTCGGCGAATTCCTTGCGGTTCGGCGTCAGCATGGTCGCACCGCGATAGATCGCGAGATTGGCGCTCTTGGGGTCGACGATCACGCGCTTTTGCGCCTGGCGCGCCGCGTCGATCACGTTGCGGATCACGCGCGCGGTGAGCACGCCCTTGGCGTAGTCCGACAGCAGCACGATGTCGGCCCGCGCAAGACGCGGCAGGATCGCGTCGATCAGCTGCTGCTCGGTGGCCGGCGCGGCTGGCGCGGCGAGTTCCCAGTCGGAGCGCAGCATGTGGGTCGAGAATTGCTCGGAGACGAAGCGCACCTTGCGCGTGGTCGGACGCGCGGCGTCGCGCACCAGCACGGCCTCGATAGCGGCCTCCTTCGCCAGCGCCTCGGCCAACACCGCGCCGGCGGCGTCCTCGCCGATCAGGCCGACGAAGATGCAGCGCCCGCCAAGCGCGGCGATGTTGCGCGCAACGTTGCCGGCACCGCCGATATTGGTCTCGCTGCGCCTGACCGCGATCACCGGCGCCGGCGCCTCCGGCGAGATTCGCGACACCTCGCCATAGACGAACTCGTCGAGCATGAGGTCGCCGACGCAGAGCACGGTCTGGCCGGACATTGCACGCGAGATCGCTTCAAAATCGAACATCAGTCACCGTCATCCGCACTAGCGATAGCGATCCGCGCGATCGAGAAAGCCCGTCACATAGGCCCCGACTGCGTCTTCCAGGCGGGTGAAACCGCCATTGTATCCGGCGCGCCCGAGACGATCGACGACGCTCTGGGTGAAGTACTGGTAGCTGCCCCGAATCTGCTCGGGCATGTCGACATACTGGATGTTCGGCTCCAGCCCGAGCGCGCCATAGGCCGAGACGATCAGGTCCTTGAAGCTGCGCGCCTTGCCGGTACCGACATTGAACAGCCCGGAGACACGCGGCGTCGCGATCAGCCACATCATCACCCGCACGACGTCGTCGACATAGATGAAGTCGCGGCGTTGATCGCCGTCGGCGATGCCCTCGCGATGCGACTTGAACAGCTGCACGACACGGCCCGCCTTGATGTCGTCGAAGCGGCGCGCCAGCACGCTCATCATCGGACCCTTGTGATATTCATTGGGGCCGAACACGTTGAAGAATTTCAGCCCGGCCCATTGCGGCGGCAGACGCTCGCTCTTCGCCACGCGCTCGGCGACCGCAAGGTCGAACAGGTTCTTGCTCCAGCCGTACAGGTTCATCGGCCGCAGCCGCTTCAGCGCCTCGACCGACGCGTCGTCGTCAAACCCCCGTTCGCCGTCGCCATAGGTCGCGGCCGAGGAGGCATAGATGAACGGCGTGGCATTCGCCGTGCACCAGTCGAGCAGCCGCATCGAGAGGCGGAAATTGGTCTCGATCACGAGATCGCCGTCGGTTGCCGTGGTCTCGGAGATGGCGCCGAGATGGATCACGGCGGTGAGCCGCCGCCCCTTCAGCCAGTCGCCAAGCTCGGCCGGCGGAACGACATCGGCAAGCTGGCGCTTGGCCAGGTTCCGCCACTTGCCGTCCTGTCCAAGCACGTCACAGACCGCGACGTCGCTGTGCCCGGCGTCGTTCAACGCGGCCACGACGTTCGATCCGATAAAACCGGCGCCCCCGGTTACCAGAAACATGATGAAATCCCGCCAGATTCCTTTGCAGCCGTCAGCTTTGCCCCACTCCCGCGTCGCAGGCAACGACGGCTTTACCTCTCATCGCGAACCGGTTACCGACTTGGCCGCGCCCGACTGGCCCTGGCCCATTTAGAAATGAATATTGATTCAATATCTGATATCGAAACACAGGACACCGAGGATACCAGACCTATCCTCGTCGTGCCCTATGTTTGGATCGGCGATTTCGTGCGCGGCCACACCGTGGTCAGGGTGCTCCGCAAGCGCTGGCCGAACCGGCCGATCGACCTTCTGACATCCCGGCTTTGCGCCCCTTTGGTCGATTATATGCCCGATGTTCGCGCCGGGATCGTGTTCGACCTGCCGCGCAGCCGGCTGGCGCTGGCCCAGCAGCAGGCCCTCGCGGCCGAGCTTCGCAGCCGGAACTACGCCACCGCGCTGGTGCTGCCGCGGACCTGGAAGGCCGCTCTCGCGCCGGCGCTGGCGGGCATCCCGGAACGGGTCGGCTTCTTTGGCGAGGTGCGGTTCGGCCTCATCAACGCGATGCGATGGGGCGAAAAGCGGCAGCCGCGCTTCATCGACAAGAACGCGATCCTGGCGCTGCCTGACGGCGCCGCCCGCCCGCCGGAATGGCCGGTGCCGCAGCTCCGGGTTCCCGCGGACGACATCGAACGCTGGCGGCAGGCCAACGGCCTCGGCCGTGGGCCCGCCATCGCGCTCGGACCCGGCTCGGTCGGCGTCTCGAAACGCTGGACCTATTATCCGGAGGCCGCGCGGCAGTTCGCCGAACATGGCTTCGACGTCTGGGTGGTCGGCGGCCCCGGCGAGAAGGCGCTGGCGCAGGAGATCACGGCAGCCGGCGGCGCGCGGGTCCGCGACCTCACCGGCACCGACCTGCGCAACGGCATCCTTGCGATGGCCGCGGCCAGCGTCGCTGTGACCAACGACTCCGGGCTGATGCACATCGCCGCCGCAATCGGCACGCCGACCATGGGCATCTTCGGCCCGACCGATCCTTATCTCTGGGCGCCCCTCAACGGCCTCGCCGCGACGGTGCTGCAGACCAGGAGCAAGTTGTCGTGCCAGCCGTGCCAGCGCACGGTCTGCACCATGAACGACCATCGCTGCATGCGCGACATCTTCCCCGAAGAGGTCGTGGAGATTGCGCAGCGCGTGCTGGCTCAAGTCAGCGCGCGATAGACCTTGGCGATCGCGCCCGCTTCCGCATCGAGGCTGAACTTATCCACAACTCGTTGGCGCGCCCGCGCGCTCATCGCCGCGGCCGATGCCGGATCGCGCATCAACGGCTCCAGCGCGGCCACCAGCGCGTCGGCGTTGCCGGGCGACGTCAGCACGCCGGTGACGCCGTCCTCGACCACGAACTCGGCAGCGCCCGCGCGCGCCGCCACCAGCGCCGCGCCCGCCGACATCGCCTCGATCAGGGTCAGGCCGAAACCTTCATTGCGCGAGGTGAAGGCGTAGATCGTCAGCCGCTGGTACCAGCGCACGACATCCTCGATCGGCAGTTCGCCCGTGATGATGATGCGCGATTGCAGGCCGGCGGCCTCGATCTTCCGCTTCAGCTCGTTGGCAAAGGCCAACTGCTCCGGCACCACGGCGCCGACGATGACCGCGGTGAAATCGGGATAGCGCGGCAGCAGCCTGCACATCGCCTCGACGAACACGTCGCTGCCCTTCTGCGCGCGCACCCGCCCGAAGCAGCCGATCGCATAGCGCCCCGGCAGTCCGCTCTCGGCGAAGGCGCTCGCGCGATCGGCGGGCGGCGCATAACGATCCGTGTCGACGCCGTGCATCACCACTGTCGCGTCGCGCTTCAGATAGGAGGCCGACAGCGGACTGGTCGCGATGATCGCATCCATGTTGCGGATCAGCCAGCGCGTCAGCCAGGTGTGATGGCGCTGCGCCGCCGAGGTGAAGATCAGTTTCAGCGGCCAGCCAAGCGCGCGCAACACGAGCCCGGCAATCATCTCGTCGTTGCGCCGCGCATGCCAGATCACGGGCCGCGCCCGCCGCCACAGGTGCAGGAGATCGGCAAATCCGATCGCGTCGATGCCGTCGGGCCGATGCGAGCCGAGCCAGCCTGCGCGAAGCATCTTTGCAAGTTTCGGCGCGACCATGCGGTTGGTCGCGGTGACACCCGAATAACGTCGGTGCAGATTGGGCACGATGAGCTCGAGCTCGCCGGCAGGTGTGTTCTCGATCGGCACGCAAGTCTCCGTTTCGTGCCAGTTCCTATACGCAACATTAAGCATAGTGGCCAGTTCGGCCGCGGCGAAACCCCCTCTTCACCGCACTCCCGCTAGCATCGTCAATTAAAGAATATTGGGAGAGCTCCATCCATGACCGTGCTCGTGACCGGCGGCGCCGGCTATATCGGAAGTCACATGGTTCATGCGCTGGTCGATGCCGGCGAGAGCGTCGTCGTGATCGACAACCTTTCCACCGGCTTCTCCGCGTTCCTGCCCGAAGGCGTGCCGCTGTTCATCGGCGACGCCGGCGACGAGAACCTCGTCGAAGGCGTGATCGCCCAGCACGGCATCGACAGCATCATCCATTTCGCGGGCTCCGTCGTGGTGCCGGACTCGATGCGCGATCCGCTCGGCTACTACCGCAACAACACCATGACGACGCGCAGCCTGCTCAACGCGGCGGTCAAGGGCGGCGTCAGCCGTTTCATCTTCTCCTCGACCGCGGCCGTCTACGGCAACCCGGACCAGGTGCCGGTGCCGGAGATCGCACCGACCCGTCCGCTGTCGCCCTACGGCTCGTCGAAGCTGATGACCGAGATCATGCTGCACGATGTCGCATCCGCTCATGGCATGAGCTACGTCGTGCTGCGCTACTTCAACGTCGCCGGCGCCGACCCGAAGGGCCGCGTCGGCCTTGCCACCATCGGCGCCACCCATCTGCTCAAGATCGCAGTCGAGGCCGCAACCGGCCAGCGCGCCAAGATCGACGTGTTCGGCACCGACTATCCGACCCAGGACGGCAGCTGCATCAGGGACTTCATCCATGTCAGCGACCTCGTCGAGGCGCATCGCTCGGCGTTGTCCTATCTGTGTGCCGGCGGGCAATCGGTGACGCTGAATTGCGGTTATGGCCGCGGCTATTCCGTGCTCGAAACCATCGAGGCGGTGCGCCGGGTCTCGATGCGCAATTTCGCGGTCGCCTACGCCGCGCGGCGGCCCGGCGACATCATGACCATGGTGGCCGATACGACAAGGATCCGCTCGCTGCTCGACTGGACCCCGCATTACGACGATCTCGAGACCATCGCGAGCCACGCACTGGCCTGGGAGGAGAAGCTGTTCCGGGAGCGCGCGGGCTCCGCGCGACAGGCGGAATCGGCCTAAAAAACAAACCGTTATCAAGCAGTTATTGTGCTTGAAAAAGCCCCGCCAAGCGGGCAAGGAGGTCCCGCAACCCTGACGGCCGGCGCTGCCCGCCGTCAATGGAACGCGGATGGCCCAGTTTCCAAAGAAAATTACCGACGATCCCTATGGCGCGGCGATCCTGATTCGCCGCCTGGTCACGGAACAAGGGATTACCTATTGGCGGCGCTATCTGACGGCGTTCGCCCTGATGGCCGTTGCGGCCGGCTCGACGGCCGGCGCCACCTACGTGCTCGGCCAGGTGATCAACCAAGCCTATGTCGACAAGAACATCCCCGGCATCGCGATGTTCGCCGGGATCACGGTGGTGCTGCTGTTCATCAAGGGCGTGGCGACCTACGGCCACATGGTGATCCTGAACAAGATCTCCAACGCCATCCTCGCCAGCAACCAGCGGCAGCTCTTCGCCAAGCTGATGAGCGAGAGCATCGGCTTCTTCTCGCAGCGGCACTCGTCGGAATTCCTGGCGCGGCTGACCGCCGGCGCCAAGTCGATCACCGACGTGCTCAACATGCTGGTCAATGCGATCGGCCGCGACTTCCTGATGCTGGTCAGCATGGTCGCCGTCATGGTCTGGCAGGACCCGCTGATGTCGTTCATCGGGCTCGTGGCGGTGCCGCCGGCGATGCTGATGCTGCGCAGGCTGGTGAAGCGGATCAAGGGGCTCGCCTACAACCAGTTCACCGGCACCGCCGACATCATGGAGACGATGCAGGAATCGCTGCAGGGCATCCGCACCGTGAAGGCGTTCACGCTGGAAGGCACCATGCAGCAGCGGATCGACGAGCACATCGCAACCGTCGAGACCAATGCCAACAAGATGGCGCGCGTCGCCAACCGTTCCAATCCGCTGATGGAAATGCTCGGCGGCTTCGCGGTCGCCGGCTGCCTGATGTATGGCGGCTACAGCGTGGTGGCGCTCGGCTCCACGCCGGGCCAGTTCTTCACGTTCCTGACCGCGTTCCTGATGGCGACCGAGCCGGCCAAGCGGCTGGCGCGACTCAACATTGACCTCAACAGCCAGCTGGTCGGCGCGCGGATGCTGCTCGAGGTGGTCGACAGCCCGGCGAGCGAACAGATCGATGACGACAAGCCGGCGCTGAAACTCTCCGACGCGCGGATCGAGCTGCGCGACGTCAGCTTCGCCTATCGGCCGGGCGAACCGGTGCTGAACCGCATGAGCTTCGTCGCCGAGCCCGGCAAGGTGACCGCGCTGGTCGGCCCCTCCGGCGGCGGCAAATCGACCGTGCTGGCCTTGCTGCTGCGCTTCTACGAGACGCGCGATGGCGACATCCTGATCGACGGACAGTCGATCTCGTCGGTGTCGCGCAAGTCGCTGCGGCAGCAGACCGCCTATGTCGGGCAGGACGTCTATCTGTTCCGCGATACCATCCGTGCCAACATCGCCTTCGGCAAGCAGGGCGCCACCGAGCAGGAGATCGTCGACGCCGCCAAAGCCGCCTGCGCGCACGACTTCATCATGAGCTTCCCGCTCGGCTATGACACGCCGGTCGGCGAGCACGGCACCCAGCTGTCCGGCGGGCAGCGCCAGCGGATCGCGGTCGCCCGCGCGCTGATCAAGAACGCGCCGATCATCCTGCTCGACGAGGCCACCGCCGCGCTCGACTCGGAGTCCGAGAAGCAGGTGCAGGAAGCGATCGAGCATCTCTGCCAGTGCCGCACCACGATCGTGATCGCGCACCGCCTGCACACCATCATGCACGCCGATGCGATCCTGGTGGTTGAGGGCGGCGAGATCGTCGAGCGCGGACGGCACGAGGAATTGCTGCGCCGCGGCGGCCGCTACGCCTCGTTCTTCCGCCTGCAGCACCACCACGACCCGTCACCGCTCGCGCTGGCACCGATCAGCGCCACCGGCTAGGTCCCTCTCATCCCTTCGGGGCAATGCCTGCGCGGAGCACGCGCAGCACGTTGCCGCCCATGACCTTGCGGATGTCGTCCTCCGAGAACCCGCGCGACATCAGCGCCTGGGTCACGGCGACGATCTCGCTGGCATCGAAGCCCGTCGTGGTCGAGCCGTCGAAATCCGAGCCGAGGCCGACATGGTCGATCCCGACCAGGTCGCGGACATGGGCAATCGCCCGCGCCACATTGTTCGGATCGAGCGAGCAGACCGCGCCTTGCCAGAAACCGATGCCGACCACGCCGCCGGTCCGCGCGACACCCCGGACTTCGTCATCGGTGAGGTTGCGGTTGACCTTGCAGGTCGCCTGAACGCCGCCATGGCTTGAGACCACGGGGCGCGTCGCCGTCGCCAGCACCTCGGCGACCGCCGCGTGGCTCGCATGCGCGAGGTCGACGATCATGCCCATCGCCTCCATCCGCTGCACCACCTGCCGGCCGAGCGGCGTCAGGCCGCCCTTTGCGACGCCGTGCATCGAGCCTGCGACATCATTGTCGAAGAAGTGCGCGAGGCCGGCCATTCTGAATCCGGCGGCGTAGAGCACGTCGAGATTGGCGATATTGCCCTCGATGTCCTGCAAGCCCTCGATCGAGAGCATGCCGCCAACCACCGTCGCGCCGCCCTTGCGGTCGGCGAGCAGGCGATCGAGGTCGGCCGGCGTCGTAATCAGGCGCAGCCGCCCAGCGGACTGCTCGGCGAAGCTCCGCAGTTTCTCGGCATGCCACAGCGAGCGCTGCAGCAACGAGAACCATGTCCGCGGCGGCTGCAGATCGATGATGGCCAGATTCGTGATGGTGTCGGTGTCGGCGCCGTTGGCCTCATAGTTCTGGCCCTTGGGCGACTTGGTGACCGACGAGAACACCTGCAGCGCGTAGTGCCCTTCGATCAGGCGCGGCAGATCGATATGGCCGCGATCGGATCGCGCGATCAGGTCACGCTTCCACAACAGGCTGTCCGCATGCATGTCCGCCACGTCGAGCGTCGCCTGCAAGGCCATTGCGGCGGGCGTGATATCCAGCGCAACGCGCTGGACCCTGTTCTGCGCCCGGTCGATCCGCTCCGGGGCAACCACGAAAAACCGGACGGCGGCGACGATCAGGACCACAACGATCAGCACCAGGCCGATCGAAAGCCATTTCCTCATGGGCACCACCGCCTTTGTCGACCAAAGGCGGCCGCGCTCGGCGGAAAGCTGGCCTCACCTCTGCGCCGGATGCAGCCGCGGCCACTAGCCCTGAGCGGCGTAAGCGCGTAAATACCGCCCGCGCTCCCTCCTTCAACCCTCCGGGACCCGTTCATGAACGCCGCATCCACCGTCATTCCGCTTCCCCCGCAGCCCTCGCTTCCCGTCGTCGGCGAATCCGGCACCTATCCGGTCCGCCGCATCTGGTGCGTTGGCCGCAACTATCTCGAGCATATCAGGGAGATGGGCAATGACGAGCGCGCGCCGCCGTTCTTCTTCGGCAAGCATGCCGACATGCTGGTGCCCGATGGCGCGACCATCCCCTATCCGCCGCTGACCAAGGACCTGCATCACGAGGTCGAGCTGGTGGTGGCGATGAAGAGCGGCGGGCTGAACATTCCCGCCGACAAGGCGCTCGAGCATGTCTACGGCTATGCCGTCGGCATCGACCTGACCCGCCGCGACCTGCAGATCGCCTCGCGCAAGAAGGAGCGGCCGTGGGAGATCGGCAAGTCGTTCGACTATTCCGCGCCCTGCTCGGCGATCCAGCCGGCCGCGAAGATCGGCCACCCGACCGCGGGCAAGATCTGGCTCACCGTCAACGGCAAGGAAGCCCAGAAGGGCGACCTCACCGAGCTGATCTGGAACGTGCCTGAAATCATCTGGCAGCTCTCGCAGCAGGTGAAGCTCACCGCCGGCGACATCATCATGACCGGCACGCCCGCCGGCGTCTCGCAGCTGCAGGTGGGCGACAAGCTCGAATGCGGCGTCAACGGCGTCGGCAAGCTCGCGGTGACGATCGGCAAGCCGGAATAACCGCCTCAGGAACGAGGCCAGGCCCAAAGCCCCGGACTTCAGGTCCGGGGCTTTTTGCTGTGTGCGGTCAGCGCATAGTGCCGGGCATGCAGGGCGGCTCGGTGAAGGGGGCGGTCGCGAACGATCCAACCTTCGGCGCGCGCACGCAATCGGTGGTCTTGCTGCTGACCGTCGTTGTCGTCATCGAAGCATTGGCGCGCCGCACCGCAGCGTTGTTGCCGGCGGCGGACGCCTGCGTCGAACAGGCGGCTGCCGCAACCAGCGCAAGCGCTGCGAAGGTCAATTTGGTCATGGGATTTCTCCGTACGGTGGATGAAGCCGACCTAGCTCGGCTCCTGTGATCAAGGACCGCGCGCGCCCGGAAATTATTTCATCACGCGCGATCACCGCGCCGCGAGCGCCCGATCACATCAGATGGAGCGGGGAATACCGGAGCGACCGGAGCACTCCATGTCATCAAGGCCGCGCGCAAACGCGGCGATGACGGCATGGAGATTTTCATGATCGATCTTCGACGACCCGGCGTACGGCTTGGCTGGGCTGCGATTATGTCCGCGGCAATGGCGACCGCTTGCTTCGCACAGGCGGCGGTCCAGCAGCCCCGCGCCTATGCGTCAAACGAAACCGCGAGCAGGCCGTGGTCGGCGCCGGTCGGCCATCGCCAGCCGCGCGCCGCCGATGTTCCGGCGACGACATCGACATCGCAGCAGGTCATCGATCAGGAGGACGCGATCGTCGACCGCAAGATCAAGGGCATTTGCCGCGGCTGCTAGAGCATGATCCGGAAAAGTTGCGAAGCGGTTTTCCGAGCAGACCATGCTCAAAGCAAAGAGCCACACCTCGGTCTCCCCGGTGGCGGATCTTACTGCCGTTCGGCGGCCTGCGATGTGGCCGGCGCGAAATGCGTCTTCTCGTACTCGAGCCACAGCTCGAGCAGCGCCATGAAGGCCACCACCGCGCCGGCGGCGATGGCAAAATGCATCGCGCGGGTATGCGCGAAGCCGAGCAGCCAGGGCGAGACGATCAGCCAGCAGCCGACGACCAGGTTGATCCATTCTTCCCAGATCGAGAACGCGACGATCGCCGCCAGCGACATGATCGCTATCGCCGCGCCGCTGGTCCTGAGATCGATCGCCGCGGTCGGATTGGCCCGCACGAACAGCCACGGCGCGGCGAGCAGGAAGATCGCCGCGACGAGGTTATAGAGATCAAGCGTCGATTCCTTTCGCCATTTCATCATCTGCTGCTCCATTGCTGTCTCAAGCCCGACGTTCATGCGCGCCGGCCGCATTGATGTCTTTGCCGGTGAAGTCGGTCATCAGCGCGGTCGCGACCAGCGTGATGACGGCGCAGATCGCGATGTAGACCGCGATCGCGACCCACGAATGATAGGTGCCGAACAGCCACGCCGCGATCAGCGGCGCCGGACCGCCGGCGATGACGGATGCGAGCTGATAGCCGAGCGAGGCGCCGCTGTAGCGCAGCCGTCCGGTAAAGCTTTCGGCGATCAGCGCGGCCTGCGGCCCGTACTGCATGTCGTGCGGAATGAGCGAGAGAACGATCGCGAGGAAGATGATCGACGCCGATCCGGTATTGAGCATCGCGAAGTAGATGAAGCCGAAGATGCCGGTCACCAACGCGCCGATCATGTACATGTTCTTGCGGCCGATCTGGTCGGACAGATGCCCGAACACCGGGATCGAGACGAACGACAGCACCGAGGCCGCGAGCACCGCGGTGAGCAGGAAATCGCGCGAGACGTGCAGCGTGCCGGTGCCGTAGGAGAACACGAAGGCGGTGAAGATGTAGAACGGCGCCTGCTCGGACATCCGCGCGAAGGCGGACAGCAGGATCTCCTTCGGATGATCGCGGATCACCGTCAGCATCGGCGTGCGGTCGAGTTGACGCTCGGCCAGCAGCCTGGTGAAGACAGGCGTTTCCAGAATGCCGAGCCGGATGTAGAGGCCGACGCCGACCAGGACGATGCTGAGCGCGAACGGAACGCGCCAGCCCCACGACAGGAACTGGTCACCCGACATCTGGCTGAAAGCCAGCACCGCGAGATTGGCGAGGAACAGCCCGCAGGGCACGCCGAATTGCGGCCACGACGCGATCAGGCCGCGGGAGCGATCGTTGCGCGCCCATTCCATCGACATCAGCACCGAGCCGCCCCATTCGCCGCCGACGCCGACGCCCTGGATGAAGCGCAGCACGGTCAGGATCACCGCGCCCCAGATGCCGATGCTGGAATAGGTCGGCACCAATGCGACCGCAGCGGTCGCCAGGCCCATCAACAGCAGCGTCGCGATCAGCGTCGACTTGCGGCCGATGCGGTCGCCATAGTGCCCGAAGATCGCAGCCCCGATCGGCCGCGCGACGAAGCCGACCGCATAGATGGCGAAGGCCTCCAGCGTGCCGACCCAGGGATCGGAATGCGGAAAGAACAGTTTTGCGAAAACCAGGCCGGTGACGGTGCTGTAGAGGAAGAAGTCATACCACTCGATCGCGGTCCCGACCGTGGAGGCGATCACCGCACGGCGCATCTGGAGCTGGTGCTCGGAGGGTGTGAGCTGGTTGGCGTCGAGGCCGGGGGTTGGACGAAGCGTTGGGCCAAATGTTGCCATCGGGGTGTGTCCCTCGCGCAGGCCCCCCGGACGGATATTGACGGTGGTTCGTTTGAGTACGAACGATAACGCGCCCCGGAAAGTTCCACCGGAAGGGGACCGTCGAGGCTTGAACTTTAGTCGGCCTTCAGTCGGCCATGGCGAGCGACAGGTCGCAACGCGCCGAACGCGTCGTCCGCCACGGCTCGCCCACCGGGTGGCGGACCATGCTTCGCATGGCTGCCGGAGGCGCCCGGCAGCCGCCGGGCGCTCCGTCAATCTGCCGCGCTTCGTCTCATGACAGGCCGAGGGCGCGCCCGTCGCTGCGCGGATCGTGCGCCCCGGTGATGCTTCCGTCGGCGTCGATCCGGATCGCACCCGGATGTCCCGCGAGCGGGCTCTGGGCCGGTATCGGACTGATTTCGTGGCCTCGCCCGGCGAGCGCCTTGAAGACCTCTTCACCGGCATCCTTCTCCAGCTTCAGGCTGTCGCGCGCATCGGAGAACGTCTTGCCGAGCAGGAAGCGCGGTCGCGACAGCGCGGTGAGCGGATCCATGTTGTAGTCGATCAGCCGGGTCAGCACCGCCGCGAGCGTCTGCGGCTGCCCGTCGGCTCCCTGCGTGCCATACAGCAGATGCGGCCGTCCGCCCTTGAGATAGATTCCCGGATTGAGCGTGTGGAACGGTCGCTTGCCCGGCTTGAGGCAGTTGGGGCTGGCCGGGTCGAGGTTGAACGACGCACCGCGGTTGTGCCAGATGATGCCGGTGTCGCCGGCCACCATGCCGCTTCCCCAATCGTAGTAGACGGTTTGCAGCATGCTGACGCAATTGCCGTCCCGGTCGGTCGCGGCGAGATAAACCGTGTCGCCCTTCTTGAACACGTGCGGCCAGGGCATCGCCTTCTCGAGGCTGATCGCCTTCGCGCGCGCGTCGAGGTAGCTCGCCGAGAGCAGCTGATTGACCGGAACGTCGACGAATTCCGGATCGCCGATGTAGCGGCCGCGGTCGATGAAGGCCTGCTTCACCGCTTCGACCAGCAGGTGATAGTAGTCCGCGCTCCCTTCCGGATATTTCGCGAGCTCGAAGCGGTCGAGAATGCCCATGATCTCGAGCGTCGTGAGACCCTGCGTCGGCGGGCGCAGCCCGAGCAGCTCGCCGCCGCGATAGCCGACGCGCAACGGCGTCTCGTCGCGCGCGCGGCAGCGCGCCAGATCGTCGGCGGTCAGCGGCGAGCCGATCTGCTTCAGTCCGGCCGCAATGCGCGCGGCGAGCTTTCCTTCGTAGAAATCACGCCCGCCATTTGCCGCCAGCATCTCCAGCGATTTCGCGAGTTCGGCCTGAACCAGCGGTTCGCCGATTTCAGGCATCCGGCCGGCGGGCATGAAGATGCGCTGGATGTCGGGCCAGTCCTTCAGGTTCTTCGCTTCCATGTCCTGCCAGAAGCGCTGCGACGGCGTGACCGGGAAGCCCTTGCTGGCGTATTCGATCGGCCGCGCGAACAGCGACGCCCAGCTCTGCTTTCCGGACCAGGACTTGCGGCTGAAATCGAACGCCTGGTCCCAGACGTCGACGGTCGTGGCCGCGGTCAGCGCCGACCCCGGCCCCCGGATCGGGACCGAGCCGCTGTAGTTCGGCAGGTTGAGCGCGGCCTGACCTGCGCCGGACAGCGTCCGCACATTCCCCGTGCGGTCACTGATCACCATGAAGCTGTCGCCGCCGAGACCGCTGAAATGCGGATAGGTCACGCACAGCGTGGCACCGATGGCGATGACCGCCTCGATCGCATTGCCGCCCTTGCGCAGCACCTCGAGCCCGGCTTGCGTCGCGAGCTCGTGCGGGCTCGTCACCATGCCGGTCTTCGATCGCGCCAGCGCGCCCGTATTGTCGAGGGCCCAGAGCGGTCGCGGCGCCGCCGCGGCGACCGCCGTGAGCATGGACCCGACCAGCAACTCCCTGCGCGACATGCCAAGATTGGCCATTCGACTTCCCTCCCCGTTTCCTCGTTGTGTCGATGTTGTGCGATCGCGGGCTGCGGACACCGCGACGTCCAAATCCCCGAAGGAACGCCACTGGCATTTGGCATACCAAGAATGAAGAAAATTCTTACTTCGGTCAAGCCCGTTGAGAAGGCGCGAGCGAGGTCGAGCCCGCCCCTGCCCCGATCACGATGGTCGCAAAATCGATGCGGGGGCCGCGCCGGGGTCTAAGCCCGATCGCTGCGGCGGTACGGCACGTAACCCGGCGTCCAGATCTTGGCGTGAATCCGCGCCTCGACCTGGTCGATCGGAACGTCCCTCGCCAATCCCTCCTTGTGGGCCTGCAGCGCGACCGCAAGCGCCACGGTCTGCGAGACCTCGCGCAGCGCGCTGACCGGCGGCAGCAGATTGTGCTTCGGGTTGTCGCGCGCCGGCGAGACGCTGGCCAGCGCCTTGGCGGCGGCCATGAACATGCCGTCGCTGACCCGGCTGGCGCCGACCGCGAGCGCGCCGACGCCGACACCCGGGAAGATGTAGGAGTTGTTGGTCTGGTCGACCTTGAAGCGCGCGCCGTCGCGCATGATCGGCGGGAACGGGCTGCCGACACCGATCAGCGCCCGCCCCTCCGTCCACGCCTCGATATCGACCGGTGTCGCTTCCTCGCGCGAGGTCGGGTTGGACAGCGGGAAGATCACCGGCCGCTTGTTGCATTCGGCCATCGCGCGGACGATCGGTTCGGAGAATGCGCCGGCCTGGCCGGAGACGCCGATCAGCACGGTCGGCCTGGCGTTGCGCACGACGTCGAGCAGCGCGATTTTGTCGGGATGGCTGAGCTGCCAGCCCGCGATCGCCTGCCTGTTCTGCACGAACGGAAGCTGGAACGGGGCGAGCCCGCTCATGCCCTCGAGCAGCAGCCCGTCGCGGTCGACCATGAAGAAGCGCTTCGCCGCCTCGCTCTCCGACAGGCCGGCATCGATCATCGCGGCGCGGATCAGGCTGGCGATGCCGCAGCCGGCCGAGCCCGCGCCGAGCACGGCGACCCGCTGCTCGGTGAGCGGCACGCCGGTGACGTTGATCGCGGAGAGCAAGGCGCCGGTCGCCACCGCCGCGGTGCCCTGAATGTCATCGTTGAAGGTCAAGAGCCGGTCGCGATAGCGCTCGAGCATGCGCGTCGCGTTGTTCTTGGCGAAATCCTCCCATTGCAGCAGGACGCGCGGCCAGCGCTTCACCACCGCCCCGACGAACGCCTCGATGAAGTCGTCATAGGCCTGGCCGCGGACGCGCTCGTTGCGCCAGCCGACATAGAGCGGATCGGCGAGGCAATCGGGATTGTCGGTGCCGACGTCGAGCATGATCGGCAGGGTCGTCGCCGGATGCAGGCCGCCGCAGCCGGTGTAGAGCGCGAGCTTGCCGATCGGGATGCCCATGCCGCCGGCGCCCTGGTCGCCGAGGCCGAGGATGCGCTCGCCGTCAGTGACGACGATCGCCTCGACGTGATCGAAGCGCGGATGGGCGAAAATGCGGTCGATCCGGTGCTGATGCGGGATGCTGAGGAACAGCCCGCGCGGCTTGCGGAACAGCCGACTGAATTTTTGGCAGCCCTCGCCGACGGTCGGCGTGTAGACGATCGGCAACAGCTCTTCCAAATTGCCGACCAGAAGCGCGTAGAACAGCGTCTCGTTGGTGTCCTGTAGCTCGCGCAGAAAGGCATAGCGCTCGATATCGGTCTCAAAGCCGCGCAACGCCTCGAGGCGGCGTGAGACCTGCTCGTCCAGCGTCAGGATATTGGGCGGCAACAGGCCGTGCAGGTCGAACGCCTCGCGCTCGGCCTCGGAGAACGCCGTGCCCTTGTTCAGCTGCGGATCGGCCAGCAGCTCGTAGCCGCTCAGCGCGGTGGTCGCAAACGCTCCTGATGACTCCGACATGACAAGGTCCCCTCAATGCGAAATGCCGGATACGACTGTATCACTTCAGTGTAACGGATCGAGAGTGAAGGGCGTCGTGCTGCGCCAAGCGGAATGTTGGCTAAGAGGCGATGAACGGTCGTCCAGGTTCCGGCAACCCACTCCCGCTACGCCTGCGGACAGACATACGTTGGTATGACTTCTCTATTCCTTGTCATGACCTGTGCTGACGCTCGTACAATTGAGCAATGGAGAGACCATTTTATGCTCGGGGCTACTCCAGCGGACGCACAAATAGCTCCGAACTTCACTCCTCGGAGGCGCGACTAACAGTAGCGATCCTCGTTCTACAGAGGGCGCGAGTTGTGCTCCCGAATCTGTGATCAGGATCACTGCTCCGATTCGTGAATAGCAAGACCGTCACGCATGCGGGTTGTTCGAGGAACACTCAAATGATCGTCAACATTCAGAAGCTTAATGGCCTGTGGCACCTTATCGTCGGGTCGTGCAAGATCCGAACTCCATTCGTGGAGACGCAGGACCGGGAGTGGGTCGTCGCGTACGCCCGGCGCGTCTACCCCGGCGCCAAGGTCTTCGAACGCGACTGATCCTGGCCGTTTCGCTCCTCACGCCCGCACTTCGGACCGTGTGCTGCAGTGCTCTGCACAACCTCATTTGTCCGGTTAGTAGCAATGGTTGATCTGCTCAAGTTATGAGCGCATCCCGCCATAAGTCCTGGACTTCGGACATCGCGCATTTCTCAGTATGCGTCCCGGAAAACAAGCCTCGGAGCTCGCTCCGCGGGGTCTTGGACGCGGCGGCCTTAGCCGCCGCGTCGTGATCGGACCCGCTAGTTCGCCAAGGGCTGAAGGCGCTGGCGCACGCCCACATTGGCTTGCTCGATCGCCGCCTCTGTGGAGGGCTCATGGCGCAGGGCGTTCAGCAGCATGAAGTCGTGGATAGTCCCGTTGTAACGAACCGCATCGACGCTGACGCCTGCCTGCTTTAACTTGCGCGCGTAGGCTTCACCCTCGTCGCGCAGAGGATCGTTCTCAGCGGTGATCACGAGCGCGGGTGGCAGGCCCTTGAGGTGATCGATGCTGGCGCGGAGCGGCGAGACATAGGGATTGTCTCGGGTCCGAGCGTCCGGTGCATAGAGGTCCCAGCCATATTTCATGAAAGCGCGCGCCAGGAAGCGTCCTGTTCCATACTCGCGGTACGACTCGGTATCGACGCTCGCGTCTGTCGCCGGAACAAAGAGTATCTGGTAACCGACCTTGGGCCCGTTGCGGTCCTTCGCCATCATAGTAAGCGCGGCGGTCATGTTGCCGCCGACGGAATTGCCGGCCACCGCAATGCGGCTGCCATCCGCGCCAAACTCACCTGCATGCGCGGCAACGCATTTCAGCGCGGCATAGCATTCCTCCAGCTGCGTCGGAAACTTCGCCGACGGAAGCGGCGTGTATTCGACGAACACACCAATCTGGCCCGAACCGACGACGAGGTCACGCAAGAGGCGCTGGTGGTTCTGGAAGTTACCGACGATCCAGACGCCGCCGTGGATGAAAAGCAGCACACCCGGCTTTTCTCCGACGTGCTCTGGCTTCATGATGAACAGCTTCACCATGCGACCGTCCTGACTGATCGTCCGTTCGGTCGTCGTGACGCCGGACATATCGACGGCGGTTTGCGATTGGAGACCGGATAGAATCTCCTGCGGCTTCGGCTGCGGCAATTCCCAGAAGGGACTTCCGTCCTTGTTGATCTTGGCGAGGAAGGACCGAATCTGAGGATCAATCCGCGGATCGATCGCGGCGTCGGGCGCCGCTGCGACAACGTGGGTCACGAGATTTGCTCCGATAATCAAGGCTGCGAGTTTCGCAATTCGGCTCAAGGGAGAGCTCCGTCTGTTCGTCTGTGGAGCCTGGTCGCGCCATCCGGACGAGAGCAGGCCTCAGCCAACATTAGGAAGCAGCTTCCCCTGCGTCTGTCCCGTGCCTGCTGTTGTTTTGACCGATCTTGCAGCGCCGCTATCGTGCCTTTTGCCGGTACTCCGCCGGCGTGACGCCGGTCGCCCTTTTGAAGGCACGCGTAAAACTCGATTGCGAGGAGAACCGGGACTTTAGTGCGATTTCGCTCAGAGACGACCTGTTCGTCGCTAGCAACGCCTTCGCCGCCTCGAGGCGGCGCTGGCTGACGTAACGATGCGGAGGCACCCCCATTGCCGCAGCGAACGCCCGAGTAAAATGAAAGACGCTGAGACAAGCGACGTCGGCGAGTTCAGTTACCGTAACGTCGTCATCGATATGCTCTTCGACGTAGGCGAGCACGCGCTTCAGCCTGCCATTTTCCAAACGTTGAGCGGAGACCGACACGCCGCCGGCGATCATGGACTCGGCGTGCGCTTGCATGAGCCGCGCAGCGAGGAAGAGTGACGAGGTTTCCGCCAGCATGCGCCCCGCCGCGGTCGGGCATTCCATCTCCGACAGCATCGACAGCCCGATCTGCCTGATCATTTCATCCTGCACACCGGATGAGTAGCGGACCGAATTGCCAGGCAGTAGGGGCAGATTGTAATCATGACTTAGCCGCGCAAATGCCGAAGTGGGCACATACAAGTGCAGGGCGCGCACCTCGCTCGCGGAGATACGGATTTCGTCGGCCTTGGCTCCGACCGGATTGAGCCAGATTGTCCCTGTCTGCAACGGCACCGGGTGCCATTTTCCGGCCACCTTGCAGGTCGCGACGGCCTCATCCGAACCACGGACCGCTACGGTCACTTCGACGTGCGACGCGACGGTGGAAGGCTGTCCTTGCCAGCTGCGGTGCGTTCGAAGGTCGGCGGATATTGTTGCCCAGCCCAAGCCATCGGACGACCTGAGCAGCGTCGAATCCGGGTACTTCAGATTTCCCTGTGTTTGGCCTTGCATGAGATCTCCAAGCCGCCTTGCGGGACCACTTAAGACTGCGTAAGCGCATCCCAAGCAGAAAGGCAATATCCGCGCCACAGCCGCTCCGGCTATCGTTCAAGCTCTCGTTTGGGTCAAAAAGGCCACACAAGTCCTGAGCACATGCCGCTGCTGCTCCAGAGAGCGGGCGTCGCGCATCGCTGATTGCACGCCCAAAAAAGCTCCGGGGCTTTTGCTTTCAACGCGGCAACGCCTCTGCAATCAGTGCAGCGCCGACATTACGATCAGGCCGAGGATCAGCGCGGTCGCGGAATATTTGAGCGTGTAATACACGTTCCGATTCCACTCCTTGACCTTGCGGCTGGCGAGATGGACCTCGTAGAGCTTGCCGAACACCTTGTTCAGCGCGCCGACATGCTCGCCGTCGACGTTCTGGGTGGCCGACGCCTTGACGATGTTGTGGCTGACCCAGCGGTTCATCGCCGTCATGAAGCCGTACTTCATCGGGCGCTCGACGTCGCAGAACAGGATGATGCGGTTGACGTCGGTCTTGTTTTCGGCGCTGTGGATGAAGGTCTCGTCGAACATGAAGGCCTCGCCGTCGCGCCAGACGCATTCGACACCGTCGACGAGGATGCGGCACTGTTTCGAGTTCGGCGTCACCAGGCCAAGGTGATAGCGCAGCGAGCCGGCGAAGGGATCGCGGTGCGCCCCAAGCTTGCCGCCCGGCGGCAGCATCGCGAACATCGCGCCATGCACGCTCGGGATCGAGTTGAGCAGCTCCACCGTCTTCGGGCACAGCGTCCGCGCCGAGGGCAGGAAGTCGTCGTACCATTTCAGATAGAAGCGCTTCCAGCCGCTCTTGAAGAAGGAATAGAAGCCCCAGTCGTTGTTCTTGGCCGCGGCGCGGATGAAGCCCTCGTCGAACAGCCGCGTGGCCTCGTCGCGGATCGTCTCCCAATTGTCGGAGAGCTTCTTGAGCTCGGGAAACTGCTCGACCGGGATCACCGGCGTGTTGGGCACCGCGGAGCCGGCATACATCAGCACATTGTAGGGCGCGAGGTAGGTCGAGTGATCGCCGAGCTGGCGGGCGAAGCGCAACCGCTGCTTGCCGCGGAAGTGAACGTAGAGCGTAGAGGCCACCAGCACGTAAAGAATGACGAGCTGCGGCGCGAAGAGCTGTCTCAACATGATCCGTCTATGATCGCTGCCCGCCGACGCCCTTCGTGCCCGCCCCGCAGGAGCCTTACCCTTCACGGGTGGCCCGGTCCGGGCGGCGAAACGCGTCGCCGTCCGCGAAAATTCCCCTGTTTCATAGTGACTTGGCACTGCGGCGCGGTCTGACAAATGAGCCGGAAGCCTTGCCGCGGTGCCGTCCCGGATGAGCCACGTAAGCGTTCGCTCACCAAATGTGAAGCGCCGTGCCGCGCCGGCGCCAACCTTGTGACACTATTCACACACTTAATTCGCCATTGACAAACCGATTAGACAATTCCTAATCCTGAGATGACCCGCCGAAGAGCGCGGACACCCAGAGGGAGGAATGATGAGACAGTTTCTGGCGGCAGCCATTGTCGCGGCGATGACCACGGCCGCTCACGCCCAGGTTTCGGATGACGTCGTGCGCATCGGGGTGCTGACCGACCTGTCGAGCTGGGGCCGCGACAATTCGGGCCCGGGTTCGGTCGAGGCGGCCAAGATGGCGGTGGAGGAATTCGGCCCCACCGTGCTCGGCAAGCCGATCGAGATCATCTCCGCCGACCACCAGATGAAGACCGATGTCGGCGTACAGATCGTGCGCGGCTGGTTCGATAACGGCAAGGTCGACGCCGTCGTCGACATCCCGAATTCCGGCATCGCGATCGCCGTGCACAACATGGTGCGCGAGCGCAACAAGATCGCGCTCCTCTCCGGTCCCGGCGCGAGCTCGCTGACCGACGAACTGTGCAGCCCCAACACGGTGCATTTCGCCTACGACACGTACGCACTGTCCAAGGTGACGGCCTCGGCCGTGATCAAGGAAGGCGGCAAGTCCTGGTTCTTCGTCACCGCGGATTACGCCTTCGGCCAGCAGCTCGAGAAGGACGCGACGCGCTTCATCAACGAGATGGGCGGCAAGGTGCTCGGCAGCGTCAAGCATCCGACCAACACCGCCGACTTCTCCTCCTTTGCGCTACAGGCGCAGAGCTCGAAGGCCGACGTGGTGGCGTTCGCCAATGCCGGCCAGGACACCGACAATTCGATCAAGCAGTCCGGCGAGTTCGGCCTCGTGCAGGACGGCCAGAAGCTGGTCGGCCTTTTGATGTTCGACACCGACGTGCATGCGATCGGACTCAACGCCGCGCAGGGCACCTACATGACGACGTCGTCGTACTGGAACATGGACGAGAAAACGCGCGCCTGGTCAAAGAAGTTCTACGCCCGCGCCAATGTGATGCCGACCATGATCCAGACCGGCGTCTACGGCTCGGTGCTCCATTATCTCAAGGCGATCCAGGCCGCCGGCACCGACGATCCCAAAGCGGTGATGGCCAAGATGCGCGAGCTGCCGATCGAGGACACCTTCGTGCATGGCGGCAAGCTGCGCGAGGACGGCCGCGTGATCCGCGACATGTATCTGGCGAAGGTGAAGAAGCCTTCGGAATCCAAGGAGCCGTGGGATTATCTCGACATCGTCAAGACGGTGAAGGGCGAGGACGCGTATCGTCCGGTCTCCGAGTCGAAGTGCCCACTGCTCAAGAAATAGGATCGATCGCGTGGCCAACGAAGAAGCTTATGATTGCGACGCGCTGGTCGTCGGCTCCGGCTGCGCCGGGCTGTCGGCGGCGGTCACCGCCGGCCATCACGGCCTCAAGGTCCTGGTGGTCGAGAAGGAGCTGCGGTTCGGCGGCACCACCGCCCGCTCCGGCGGCTGGCTGTGGATTCCCGGCACCTCGCTGGCCAAGGCCTGGGGCATCGAGGAGAGCCCCGATCAGGCGAAAACCTATCTGCGCCATGAGGCCGGCAACAGCTTTGACGCTGCGCGCGTCGATGCGTTCCTGACCGAGGGGCCGAAGGCGGTCGACTTCTTCACCACCAGCACCGCGGTGCGCTTCGACATGCCGCTGACCTTCCCGGACTATCATGCGGAAGCGCCCGGCGGCGCGCAGGGCGGCCGCTCGATGGTGACGCGGCCGTTCGACGCCCACGAGCTCGGCGACGCCCTCAAGGATCTCGGCAGCCCCCTGCCCGAGCTCACCGTGTTCGGCATGATGCTCGGCTCCGGCAAGGAGATCGTGCATTTCATGCGCGCGACGAGATCGCTGACCTCGGCGGCCTATGTCGCCAAACGGCTGTCGAAACACGCCATCGACGTGATGCGCAACGGCCGCGGCATGACGCTGACCAACGGCAACGCGCTTGCCGGCCGGCTGGCGAAATCCGCTTTCGACCTCAAGATCCCGCTCTGGCTCAACTCGCCGGTGCGCGAATTGATCGTCGAGAACGGTGTGGTGCGCGGCGCAATCGTCGTGCGCGAAGGGCGCACGATCCGCGTCAACGCCAAGCATGGCGTGGTGCTCGCCTGCGGTGGCTTTCCGCACGACGTCGCACGACGGCAGAAGATGTTTCCGCATGCGCCGACCGGAAAAGAGCATTACTCGCCGGGCCCTGTCGGCAACACCGGCGACGGCTTGCGCCTTGCGGAATCCGCCGGCGGCCGCGTCGACGACTCGTTGCCGAATGCCGCAGCCTGGGTGCCGGTCTCGGTCACGACGCGCAAGGACGGCTCGAAGGGCGTGATGCCGCATTTCATCGATCGCGCCAAGCCGGGCGTGATCGCGGTGATGGCCGACGGCAGGCGCTTTGCCAATGAAGGCAATTCCTACCACGACTTCGTGCAGGCGATGATCAAGGCGGCGAAGCCCGGCGAGGAGATTGCGGCACATCTCATCTGCGATCACGAGACGCTCCGCAAATATGGCCTCGGCTGCGTGCCGCCGCGCCCGATGCCGCTCGGCCATCATCTGAAGACCGGCTATCTCAAGCGCGGCGCGACGCTTTCAGAACTCGCCGCGCAGGCCGGCATCGACGCCAAGGCGCTCGAGACGACCGTCGCGGAGTTCAACACAACCGCGGCGGAGGGCCGTGACCCCGCCTTCGGCAAGGGCTCGCGCGCCTATAACCGCTACCAGGGCGATACGCTGCACGGGCCCAACCCCTGCATCGCGCCGATCCAGCGCGGGCCGTTCTACGCCATCAAGATGGTGATCGGCGATCTCGGCACCTATGCCGGCATAAGGACCGACGCCAATGCCCGCGCGCTCGACGCCGACGGCCAGCCGATCGCCGGCCTCTATGCCGCCGGCAACGACATGGCGAGCATCATGGGCGGCAACTATCCCGGCGCCGGCATCACGCTCGGGCCCGCGCTGACCTTCGGCTACATCGCGGGCAAGCACATTGCAGGTGTGGCAGCGGAGCAGAGGGGCAGTTCAAACCCGTCATCCTGAGGCGCGAGCGGAGCGAGCCTCGAAGGATGCACGGCCACCAGTGGGGCCGTCGACCCTTCGAGACGCACGCGAGATGCGCGCTCCTCAGGGTGACGGTGATAGAGGCGGATATGACGCGCCAGATTGATCCCGCCGCCTCGCGTCTCGCGGACGGCAAGGTTTTCCAGCTAAGTGCGAATCCGGAACGCGAACAGGGCCACATGACGAGAGAGAGCCGCGGCATACAGTCGATCGAGGTCGGCGGAGAATTGCTCCGCGCGCTGGCCCGCAGCGGCGAACCGATGATGCTGCGCGATCTCGCGCGCGAAGCCGGCATGCCGCCGGCCAAGGCGCATCCCTATCTGGTCAGCTTTTCCCGCATCGGCCTGATCGAGCAGGACGAGGTCACCGGCCGTTACGAGATCGGGGCGCTGGCGCTCGAGCTCGGCCTGATCAGCCTGCGCCGGCAGTCCGCGGTGCGGATCGCGACGCCGCGGATCGCAACGCTCGCCGACAGCATCAATCACGCGGTGTCGCTGTCGGTCTGGGGCACCCACGGCGCGACCGTGGTGCGGCTCGAGGAGCCGAGCCATCCGGTGCATATCGCGATGCGCGTCGGATCGGTGGTGGCGCTGCTCGAGACCGCGACCGGCCGCGCCTTCGCCGCCTTCATGCCGCCGAACGCGATCAGGACCGCGCTCGAGAGCGGCCTCGATCGCCTCGGCGTCGGCTACAATCCGAAACGTGCGCCGGTGGACGCGAAGACGGACGAGATCCTCGCCGAGGTCCGCAGCCGCGGGCTGGCGCGGGCGATCGGAGATCCCCTGCCCGGTGTCAACGCCTTCGCCGCGCCGGTGTTCGATCACGCCGGCCACGTCGCGCTGGTCATCACCGCGATGGGGCCGGAAGGCACCTTCGACGCCAGCTGGGACAGTGCGATCGCAACTGCGTTGCGGGCCTGCGCCGGCGATATCTCACGGCAGCTGGGGCACGGCACGGCGCGGGCTGTCGATATTGAGGTGAAGTGATCCGAGTGTTCTGCCGCTCTCTCATGCGTATGCGCGGGTGATTACACCGAGAGCTTGGCAGACATCATGAACCCAGAACCATCCTCATCGTCGTCCCGGCGAAGGCCGGGACCCATAACCACCGAAGTTCATTGTTGTGCGATGCTGGAATGACGAGTCCCGCCGACTACATCCGCCGCGGCGTATGGGTCCCTGTGTCTTGGAAGTCTGTCAGGATGTGGTGGGCGGGAAGCCGTTGGGTCCTTGGCGCTTGACGCCGCGAGCCGGCTCGGTCTCCCGCCCGTTCCATCTATCAACCTGAACAGTTGCACGAGGCTGCGCCAACAGACCTCGCATCACAGGGACAGGCACCGTGATCATAGCTCTTCGTTACGTCGGAATCGACAT
>NZ_JBXEJO010000079.1:0-46738 GCF_056837965.1 Bradyrhizobium ferriligni | reverse complement strand
TCTACACTTATGCGATCGTCGGCAGCGTCAGATGTTTATAAGAGACAGCCGCCATTCCGAGCGGATCGGCTCCAACCTCCCCTTGAAAAGGGGAGGTCGCTTTGCTCGGCAGAGCAAAGCGGGTGGGGATCTGCTCTCTCGGCTTGCAGCATCGCCTGTGGCTGACCCCCATCCCGACCTTCCCCCTTTCAGGGGGAAGGAGAAGGCGCACCTGTAGCCCGGATGGAGCGCAGCGTAATCCGGGGTTGCTTCAACCGCGGATGGTCCAGTCCCCGGATTTCGCTGCGCTCCATCCGGGCTACGGGGACTACTTGACCTCACCCGCCGCGAACAGCACGAACGAACGCCCCGCCGCCTTGTACGTGCCGTCGAACGCAAACTGCGCGCCCGGCGGCTCTTCCGGCGCATTGGTATCGAGCAGCAGCGACCAGCGCGGGCCGGCCGACGTCGGCGGCAGCTTGAAGTCGACCTCGCCCTCGTAGCTGTTGAGGATAACAAGCACGGTGTCGTCCTCGCCCTCGCGCGCGATCGCGGTCTTGCGCGCGCGGCCGTCGAGCACGACGCCGAAGCATTTGATCCAGCCGGTGGTCCAGTTGGCCTGCGTCATCTCGACGCCTGCCGTGTTGATCCAGACCACGTCGCGGATCTCGAGCTGCGGATCGCGATCGCCGGAGAGGAAGCGGCTGCGGCGCAGGATCGGGTAGTCGCGCCGCAGCCTGATCATTCGCCTGGTGAAAGCGAGCAGCCTCCCGGCGTCGTCGGAAAAATTCCAGCCGAACCACGAGATGTCGTTGTCCTGGCAGTACGCATTGTTGTTGCCGCGCTGGGTGCGGCCGAACTCGTCGCCGCCGAGCAGCATCGGCGTGCCCTGCGAAGCGAGCAGCGTCGCCAGCATGTTGCGCTTCTGCCGTTCGCGCAAAGTGCGGATATCCGGATTGTCGGTCGGGCCCTCGGCGCCGCAATTCCAGGAGTGGTTGTCCGACGAGCCGTCATTGTTGTGCTCGCCGTTGGCCTCGTTGTGCTTGTTGTTGTAGCTCGCCCAGTCGTTCAGGGTGAACCCGTCATGGGCGGTGATGAAGTTGACGCTGGCCCAGGTGCGGCGGCCCTCGCGGTTGAACACGTCGTGCGAGCCGAGCAGCCGCGGCGCCAGGCTGCCCGGCGCCGCCTCGCCGCGCCAGAAATCGCGCACGACGTTGCGGTACTTGTCGTTCCACTCCGCCCAGCCTGGCGGGAAGCCGCCGACCTGGTAGCCGCCGGGACCGCAGTCCCAGGGTTCTGCGATCAGCTTGACGGTCGCGAGCAACGGGTCCTGGTTCATCGCCTTCAGGAAGCCGGACTGCTCGTCGAAGCCGTAGACCTCGCGCGCCAGGATGGTGCCGAGATCGAAGCGGAAGCCGTCGACATGCATGTGGCCGGCCCAGTAGCGCAGGCTGTCCATCACCATCTGGATCACCCGCGGATGCGACAGGTTCACCGTGTTGCCGGTGCCGGTGTCGTTGATGTAGTAGCGCCGCTTGTCGGGCAGCAGCCGGTAATAGCTCGCATTGTCGATGCCCTTGAACGACAGCGTCGGGCCGCGCTCATTGCCTTCGGCGGTGTGGTTGTAGACGACGTCGAGGATCACCTCGAGGCCGGCGCCATGCAGCCGCGACACCATCTCCTTGAATTCGCGCAGGCTGTTCGGCACGTCGGCGGCGTAGCGCGGATCCGGCGCGAAGAAGCCGATGGTGTTGTAGCCCCAGTAATTGGTGAGGCGCTTGTCGAGGAGGTTGCTGTCGTTGATGAAGGAATGCACCGGCAGCAGCTCGACCGAGGTGACGCCGAGCGCCTTGAGATGGTCGATCGCGGCGTTCGAGCCGAAGCCGGCATAGGTGCCGCGCAAATGTTCGTCGACGCCCGGGTGCTGTTTAGTGAAACCCTTGACGTGGGTCTCGTAGACCACGGTCTCGTCCCAATGCACGTCCTGCCGCTGCGCTTCCTGGACCCAGTCGAAATTGGGATCGACCACCACGCATTTCGGCATGAACGGCGCGCTGTCGCGCTCGTCGAAGGTGAGGTCGTCGCCGCTCTCCATCTTGTAGCCGAACGCCGCCGGATTCCACGTCAGGCTGCCGGCATGGGCGCAGGCGTAGGGATCGAGCAGCAGCTTATTAGGATTGAAGCGGTGACCGCCGTCCGGCTGGTAGGGACCGTAAACGCGATAGCCGTAGAACGTCCCCGGCTGCACGCCATTGATGAAGCCGTGAAACACCTGGTCGGTATATTCGGGCAGCTCGAAGCGGTGCGTCTCGCGCTCGCCGTCGAACAGGCAGACCTCGACCTTGGTGGCGTTGGCGGAAAACACCGCGAAATTGGTGCCGTGGCCGCTCCAGTGGGCGCCCAGCGGATAGGGCAGCCCCTCCTCAATGACGTAATCGGACATCGGTCCCCCAGCCATGAGATCAACCTGCAACAAACGCCGCCGCGCGGAAAACGTTGCATGGGCTAGTTTAGCGTCAGTTGCGCTTGGTTCGTATGACGCGGACGGAACGAGATGCAAGGCTCGGCAAGAGATGTCGCGAGAATGCGGACGTATGACTCTCCGCCACAATCTCGATGTCGTCCCGGGCAAGCGCAGCGCGACCCGGGACCCATAATCACGAAAGCAAATTGGCTTGCAAAGCTGGAGCCACGGTGTGCTTCGACAACGCAACCCTGTGGTTATGGGTCCCGGCCCCCGTGCGCAATTGCGCACTAGGCCGGGACGACAGCGGAGGGCTTGTTGAGTGCAATCCTAAATCAGCCGCATGCCCTTGAAGCTGGTATGCCCGTTCTTGCCGACGATGATGTGGTCGTGCACGGCGATCCCGAGCGGCTTGGCGATGTCGACGATGGCTTTCGTCATCTGGATGTCGGCCTGCGACGGCGTCGGGTCGCCGGAGGGATGGTTGTGCACCAGGATCAGCGCGGTGGCGGACAATTCCAGCGCGCGCTTGATCACCTCGCGCGGATAGACCGGGGTGTGATCGACGGTGCCGGTCTGCTGCACCTCGTCGGCGATCAGCTGGTTGCGCTTGTCGAGGAACAGGAGGCGGAACTGCTCCTTGTCGGCGAACGCCATGCCGGTGCGGCAATAGTCGATGACGTCGTTCCAGGATGACAGCGCGATGTTGCGCCTGATCTCGCCCTTGGCGATCCGGCCGGCGGCGGCGGCGAGCAGCTTGATCTGGTTGATCGAGGCATCCTTGACGCCCTCGACCTCGCGCAGCCGCGCCACCGGCGCGTGCACCACCTCGGCGAACGAGCCGAACTTCTTCAAGAGCGCCTTGGCCAACGGCTTGGTGTCGCGGCGCGGGATGGCGGCGAACAGCGCCATTTCCAATAGCTCGTAGTCGGTCAGCGCGTCGGGCCCGGCCGCATAGAAGCGCTCGCGTAGCCGCTCGCGATGGCCGTGATAATGTGGCGTCTCGTCGGGCTGATCGGGGCTGTCACTGGCTTTGGTGGGCATCGGCCACAACCATGCCGTGCTCGCGGCGATTTGCAAGAGCCGATGCAACTACCCAGTTTGCCACGACGCGACCGGCGAATTACCGTTGGCGACAACGGTTCGAGAGCAAAAAGGGGGAGGGCGGCGTGACATCATTCAAGGTGATCCGCTCGCGCGCCGAGAAGCGCAAGGGCGGGCCGAAGGCGCTGGAGAAGCTGCTGCGGCCGCCGGCGGGCGCCAAGGCGCTGGCAAAGCTCGGCGACGACCGCGTGCTGGCCGAGATGACCAGGCGCGTGTTCTGCGCGGGATTTGCCTGGAGCGTGATCGACGCCAAATGGCCGGGCTTCGAGGAGGCCTTCCTCGGCTTTCAGCCCGCCAAGCTCGCCTTCAAGCCCGACGAATTCTGGGAGAAGCTTGTCAGCGACGCCAGGATCGTGCGCAACGGCGCCAAGATCATGTCGGTGCGCGACAATGGCCGCTTCGTGCAGGAGATCGCGCGCGAGCACGGCAGCTTCGGCAAATTCCTTAGCGCCTGGCCGTCATCGGACGAGGTCGGACTGCTGGAGCTGTTGGCCAAGCGCGGCAGCCGGCTCGGCGGCAACACTGGACAGATGCTGCTGCGCTTCGTCGGTTGGGACGGCTTCGTCACCTCGCGCGACGTCGTTGCCTGCCTGCGCGATGCCGGCCTCGATATCGCTGAGGAGGTCAAGTCGAAGCGCGATCTCGCCAAGGTGCAGGCGCAGTTCAACGCCTGGGCGGAGGAGACCGGGCTGTCCTATCTGCATCTGTCGCGGATCTGCGCGATGTCGATCGGAGAGAACCATACGCCCGAGGAGATCGTCGAGCGCACGCGGAGCGACTACTGAACTTGCCGAGGATGACTGGACCTGGATCCGATTACACCTGAACCCGATTACACCTGAACCCAGGGCTTCTCGCCATGGCGTTCGGACAGCGTGAAGATCTCGACGCCGTCGGCGGTGACGCCGACCGAGTGCTCGAATTGCGCCGACAGCGAGCGGTCGCGGGTCACCGCGGTCCAGCCGTCGGACAGGATCTTCACATGCGGCTTGCCGAGATTGATCATCGGCTCGATGGTGAAGAACATGCCGGGCTTCAGCGGCGCGCCTTCGCCGGGGCGGCCGATATGGATGATGTTCGGCTCGTCGTGGAACAGGCGGCCGAGGCCGTGGCCGCAGAAATCGCGCACCACGCTCATGCCCTGCGGCTCGACATAGCTCTGGATGGCATGGCCGATATCGCCGGTGGTGGCGCCGGGCTTCACCGCGGCAATGCCGCGCATCATCGCCTCATAGGTCACCTCGATCAGCCGCTCGGCCTTCCGCGCGATGGCGCCGATCGCGTACATGCGGCTGGAGTCGCCGTACCAGCCGTCGACGATGAAGGTGACGTCGACATTGACGATGTCGCCTTCCTTCAGCGGCCGGTCGCCCGGCATGCCGTGGCAGACCACGTGATTGATCGAGGTGCAGGTCGAGTAGCGGTAGCCGCGATACATCAGCGTCGCCGGATAGGCGCCGTGATCGAAGGCGAACTTGCGGACGAACTCGTCGATGACCGAAGTCGGGATGCCCGGCTTGACGATATCGGTGAGCGCGTCGAGGCATTTCGACACCAGGGCGCCGGCCTTGCGCATGCCGGCAAAGCCGCTCGGTCCGTGCAGCTTGATCTGGCCGGTCTTGCGAAGCGAGGTGTCGGTGGCGTCGATATAGCTCATGGGCGGGCTGTTTCTGCGGGCAAGGGGCTGATTTCAGGCCCTAATTTAATGATCGGCGCGCCCGGCGCAAGCCAAGCTTGGGCATGGGGACATGTCCAAACGGCTTGATTTCCGGGCACAATCCGGAACAGCGGCCACCGGTCCTGCAAAAAGATTGTGCTCGAGGGTCAGTTGGAGACCTCGACCACGCTCTCGACCGGCAGCGCGCCGCCGCGGATGCGGAGTTCCCGCACCGGGTAGGGCACCCGGATGCCCTGCTGCTTGAAGGCGTCCCACAGTGCCAGCATGACGTCGCTCTTCACATTGTCCATGCCGTCAGGGTCGGCGATCCAGAAGGTCAGCGAGAACTTCATGCCGAGCTCGGCGAATTCGGTGAGGATGCAGTTCGGCGGCTTGCCCTTGAGCGCGCGGGCGTGGGCCGCGGCGGTATCGATCGCGAGTTTGCAGACCAGCCTTGGATCGGCGTCGTAGTTGACGGCGAAAGCGATCTTCACCAGCGTATTCTTGTCGGTGTAGGTCCAGTTGGTGACCTTCTGCGTCACCAGGTCCTCGTTCGGGATCAGGAACTCGCGGCCGTCGCCGGCGGCGACCGAGATGTAGCGGGTCTTCATCGCGCTGATCCGGCCCTGGCTGTCGCCGATGGTGACGAGGTCGCCCGGCTTCACCGACTTGTCGACCAGCAGAATGATACCCGAGATGAAGTTGGCGACGATCTTCTGCAAGCCGAAACCGATGCCGACGCCGACGGCGCCGGACAGCACCGCCAGCGCCGACAGATTGATCCCGACGGCGCTCAAGGCAATGGCGACCGCGACCACCATCAGGCCGATGCGAATGATCTTGACCAACAACACCTGGATCGACGGGGTCAGGTCGGTCGAGCGGGTGATCTGGCCGTCGATGAAATTGCTGGCGATATTGCTCAGCCACAGCGCCACGATCAGCAGCGCGCCGGCCTTGATCAGCAACAGCGGCGTCAGCCGCAGACCGCCCACCACGACGGCGAACGAATCCAGCGTCTCGGCGGCCCAGTCGAGCTGGCCGATGATGCTGAGCGCGGCAACCACCCAGGCTGCGATCGAGACCAGCTTGACGATGAAGGCGTTGTCGATCACCGAGGTGACGAGGCGGATCACCAGCCAGGCCAGCGCCAGCTTGGCGGAGACCGCGATCAGATAGCTGCGGCTCGGCCAGGTTGCGTGCCACATCACGATGCGCGAGATGATCATCAGGACCGCGAACACGGCGGTGGAGGCGCTCTTCACCATCACGCGGGCGAAGTGCCGGAGCGGCAGCGGCCAGCGCATCGCCAGCGACGCCATGTCGACCCGCGCATGAATGGCGGTATCGGCGGCGTAGGCGAGGCCCGCGGCGGCGAGGATGATACCGAACTGCAGATAGAACCAGGGCGAGGCGACCTCGGCGCCAACCGAGCGCGCCGCCATTTGGATCGATTCCAGGACGTCCTTCAGGCTCATGTCCATCGGCAAATTCTCAACTTGCAGTGCGGGTCAGCCAAATGTGATTCGAATGCCCAGCGAGAATCCCACAAAGGCGCTCACGCGACCATCGATACAACACAGTGTGGAGGCGACCTAGGGCTGATGAGACCGGGCACATTGCCGCTCATGTCAGAAATCGGTTGGCGTCCCAGTGTGGCGACGATAAGGATGCAATTGCAAGTATTTGAGACCTCCCAAGTCCTTGAGACCTCCGAAGGCGCATGGCATCCCTCGACTCCGTCAGTATAGCGATCCTGCTCGGCGCGGTGCTGGTGATGGCCGGCATCCTGTCGAGCCTGCTGGCCTTGCGGTTCGGCGCGCCCTTGCTGCTGGTGTTCTTGCTGGTCGGCATGCTGGCGGGCGATTCCGGCCCCGGCCGGCTGCAGTTCGACGACGTCCGCACCACCTATCTGGTCGGCTCGGTGGCGCTGGCGCTGATCCTGTTCGACGGCGGATTGAAGACGCGGTTTGCCAGCATCCGCACCGTGCTGGTGCCCTCGATGGTGCTGGCGACCGCCGGCGTGCTGTTGACCGCGCTGATCACGGCGCCGGTCGCCCGTTTCGTGCTCGACCTCAACTGGACCGAGTCGCTTTTGGTCGGCGCCGTCGTGGCCTCGACCGACGCGGCTGCCGTGTTCCTGCTGGTGCACACCCAGGGTCTGCGGCTCCGCCCACGCGTCGGCGCGACGCTGGAGGCGGAATCCGGCACCAACGATCCGTTCGCGATCTTCCTCACCTTGATGCTGGTCGAGTTCATCTCGATCGGCCAGAGCTCGGCCTCGCACATCGCGCTGGAGTTCATCCAGGAGGCGGTGTTCGGCGCCATCATCGGGGTGATCGGCGGCCGGCTGGTGGTGATCGCGCTGAACTATGTGGCGCTGCCGCAGGGCCTGCATGCGCCGTTCGTCACCACGGCGGCACTGGTGATCTTCGGCGGCTCGCAGATCGTGCACGCCTCGGGATTCCTCGCGGTCTATCTCGCCGGTATCATCATCGGCAACCGGCCGACCCGCGCGCATAATTCGGTGGTGACGTTCCTCGACGCCGCGACCTGGCTGGCGCAGATCGTGATGTTCGTGCTGCTCGGCCTCCTGGTCTCGCCGCATCGCCTGCTCTCCAGCGCCGGCGGCGCCGTGCTGGTGGCGTTCGCGCTGATGCTGGTGGCGCGGCCGCTGGCGGTGCTGATCTGCCTCGCACCGTTCAAGTTCAACTGGCGCGAGAAGGTCTTCATCGCCTGGACCGGGCTGCGCGGCGCGGTCGCGATCTTCCTCGCCTCGATCCCGATGCTGGTCGGACTGTCGAAGGCCTATCTCTATTTCGACGTCGCCTTCGTCGTCGTCATCATCTCGCTGCTGCTGCAGGGCTGGACGCTGGCGCCGGCGGCGCGGCGGCTGCATGTCGCGCTGCCGCGCGCCGAACGCGGCCCGCGGCGCGTCGAGCTCGATTTGCCCGGCCAGCTCGAGCAGCAGCTGGTCGGCTATCCGGTGCGGCCGAAGAGCCTGTATTTCCGCCGCGGGCTGATCCCGTCCTGGTCGAAGCCGACGCTGGTGATCCGCGACGAGCGGATCCTGACGCCGACCGAGGCCGATCCGGTCGCGCCCGGCGACTACATCTATCTGCTGGCGCCGCCGAAGCGCGCCGAGGCGCTCGACCGCTTCTTCGTCGACATGGCGCCGTCGAGCGCGCCCGATCCGCATCTGCTCGGCGACTTCATGGTGTCGGCGGAGCATACGCTCGGCGAGCTCGCCGAGATCTACGGCGTCAAGGTCGACGAGCACCAGGCCAAGCTGACGCTCGCCGACTATTTCGACGTCAATCTCGACCGCGCGCCGAAGGAAGGGGCCGAACTGGCGCTCGACGAGATCGTGCTGGTGGCGCGCAGCATCAGCGGCGGCCGCGTCAACGTGGTCGGCCTGCGCCTGCCGGAGGAAGAGGAGAAGGTCGCGCCGCAAACGCGGATGCAGATCGTCAAGCGCAAGCTCGCCGACATCTGGGCGTCGGTGGCGGGGGTCTGAGCCGCGCCGCTAGGTCTTGCGCAGGAAGTTCGAATCCGGGGCGAACTTCTTGATCATGTCGGACAGCCCGTCGTCCGGCGGACCGGATGGGCCCTTGGACGCTGAGTCCGGCTTGGGCTCGCCTTTGATTTTCTGACCGGAAATCTCGGCCAGCGCCGCGAGCAGCGTCTCGTCGAGATTGTCGGCAGGTGTCTTCGCAGGTGGTGTCTTCGCAGGTGGTGCCGGTGGAGAGGCAGGCGCGACGCTACCAATCTCGGGCTCGCGTTTCGCCGGCGACGGCGCGGGCTCCAGCGCCGGTTTGGGGGTGTCCTTGGCGTCCGCCCGCCGGACGGCGGCCTCGCTGACGGCGGCGATCAGCGATGCTTCGAGATCGGCGGGCGTGTCGGCCGGCATCGGCGGCGGTGCCGCTGGCATTGGCGGCGGCGAGGCTGGCACTGGCGGCGGCTCGGCGGGTTTGGCGTCCCGGGGGGCGCGACCGAATAGCGGTTGCCGCTGGCCCGCCGCCTGCGGCCGGCTGTCGGTTGCCTCGCCGGGCTCCTTGTTAAGCTCCTTGTTAATCTCCTTGGCAGGCTTGAAGAGACCCGCACGTTCGGCGGCGATCCTGGCGGAAGCCTCCTCGACCGTGGCGAGCAGGGACGCTTCCAGCGCATCGGCGGAATTGCTCGGCGAAGTCGGCGGCTTGGCGGCAGGGGCGGTCACCGGCTTCGGCGCTGGCCGGGGCGGCAACGGTGGTGGCCGAGATGCTTCGACTGGCGCGGGCGGCAGCGGGACCGCCTGACCGTCGCGGGCGCGCGCGATGATGCCGTCGACGATCGCCGCCAAACGGCCCTTGTCGGGGGCGGCCAGATAGCTCGCCGCCAGCTCATCGACATATTGCGGGCCGTAATCGGCGAGCACATTGGCGATTTGGGCGAGGTCGGGATCGCTCTCGACCAGCCGCCGCCACGCCTCGCGATCGTAGGGCGCGTCGTTGTTCTTGTCGGGCCAGGCCACCCGGCGCGGCTGACGCTGCCCGGTATCCTGGCCTGCGACCGGGTCGAGGGTCGGCGGCTGCAGCCCGTCGCTGAGGTGAGGCGGGGTAAATCCCGAGGCCCCGGCCGGCACGGCAGCATCGGCCGGACGCCGGCCCCGCTCGGCGACCTGCAGCGCGATCAGGCCGACGCCCATCAGCAGGAAGCCGAGCGCGGCCCACGAAATCGTGGCGCACAGCAGTCCGCCGATCAGCAGCAACACCCAGCCAGTCAGTCGCACAGTTCACCCTTCCCCATGCCCGATCGGACGTCCCGACGCGGGCCTAGCAGACAAGATAGGCTATCTTATGCCGACTTTCGGAAAAACGGCCAGCTACCCGCCCGCCGTCAGCACCTTGACACCGCCGAACGCGGTCACCTGGCCGCGGCGCAGCATCACGATCTGGGTGGCGAGCTGGCGCAGTTCGGCCGCGTCGTGGCTGACATAGACCATCGGGACGCCGGCTTCGTCGCGCAGCCGGACCAGATAGGGCAGGATCTCGAGCTTGCGGCTCTCGTCGAGCGCGCCCAGCGGCTCGTCGAGCAGCAGCAGCCGCGGCTTGGACAGCAGCGCCCGGCCGAGCGCGACGCGCTGGCGCTCGCCGCCGGAGAGCTTTCCGGGACGGCGGTCGAGCAGGGCGCCGATGTCGAGCAGGTCGACGACGCGCCGGTGTTGCGCGGGATCCTCGGTGAGGCCGTTCATGCGGCGGCCGTAGTCGAGGTTCTGCCCGACGTCGAGATGCGGAAACAGCCGCGCGTCCTGGAACACGTAACCGATGCGGCGGCGCCAGGTCGGGACGTGGATGCCGGTAGCGGTATCGTCGACGGTCTCGCCGTCGATCACGATGGTGCCGCGGTCAGGACGCAACAGCCCCGCGATGGTGTTGATCAGCGAGGTCTTGCCGGAGCCGGACGCGCCGAACAGGCCGGTGACGCGGCCCTCGCTGCTGAACGAGGCCGCAAGCGAGAACTCGCCGAGCTGCTTGGTGATGTCGACGCGCAGCATGGCTAAAGCGCGATGAGATTGAGTTGAATCGTCATCGCACTTTAGCTCCTTGTTTGAGCATGATCTCTTCGGAAAACCGCTTCACACTTTTCCGGATCATGCTCTATTGCCCGTGCAGGCGCGCGGTGGCACGACGCGCGAACACTTCGGCCGCGACCAGTGCGCCGACCGCGAGCACGATCGAGATGATCACGAGCCGCGCGGCGGCGGTGTCGCCATCCGGCGTCTGGATCAGCGAATAGATCGCCGACGAAATGGTCTGGGTCTCGCCGGGAATGTTGGAGACGAAGGTGATGGTCGCGCCGAACTCGCCGATCGCCTTGGCAAAACCGAGCACCATGCCGGCCAGCACGCCGGGCAGCGCCAGCGGTAGCGTCACCGTCGCGAACACCCGCCAGGGCGCGGCGCCGAGTGTCTCGGCCGCCTGCTCGAGGCGGCGGTCGACCGCCTCGATCGAGAGACGGATCGGCCGCACCAGCAGCGGAAACGACATCACGCCGCAGGCGAGCGCAGCGCCGGTCCAGCGGAACGCGAACACGATGCCGAGATGGTCGGCCAGCCAGCCGCCGACCAGGCCGCGCTTGCCGAAGGTCAGCAGCAGCAGATAGCCCGTGACGACGGGCGGCAGCACCAGCGGCAGATGCACGGCGGCATCGAGCAGCGACTTGCCCCAGAAATCGCGCCGCGCCAGCAGCCAGGCGAGCGCGATGCCGAACGGGGTCGCCACCAGTGTTGCGATGACGGCGACCCGCAGCGACAGCAGGATCGCCGTCCATTCGGCCGGCGAGATCTCGAACACTAGCGTCTGTTCCCGAAGTTCGTATGCAAGTGCGGCTCCTCAGTTACGAACTTCGGGAACAGACACTAGTAAGAGTCAATAGGCCAGTGCCGCTGGTCGATTTGACGTTCCTCACGGTGCGTGCGGCTATCACTGGAGGAACGTCAAATCGGCGGCGCTGGGCTTACGTCGTCGGGCTGATCAGGAATTTGAAGCCGTACTTCTCGAGGATCGTCTTCGCCGTCGAGGAGCGCAGGAAGGCGAGATAGTCGGCGGTCTCGCCCTTCGCGGTCGTGGTCGCCGCGACCGGATAGATGATGGCCGGATGGGTGTCGGCCGGGAAGGTGCCGACGATCTTGACGCCCGGCTCGACCTTGGCGTCGGTCGAGTAGACGATGCCGAGCACGGCTTCGCCGCGCGCCACCAGCGTCAATGCGGCGCGGACGCTCTCGGCCATCGCGAATTTCGGCTCGGCCGCCTGCCAGGCGCCGAGCTTCTCCAGCGCGGCCTTGGCGTATTTGCCGACCGGCACCGCCTTGACGTCGCCGGTCGCGATCCTGCCGTCGCCGGCGAGCTTGGCGAGATCGAAGCCGGGTCCGATGTTGACGTTGTCGATCTTGGAATCCTTCGGCGCGATCAGCACGATCGAGTTGCCGAGCAGGTTCACCCGCGTTTGCTCATTGATGTTCTTCTGCTTGATCGCATAGTCCATCCAGTCGGTATCGGCGGAGACGAACACGTCGGCCGGCGCGCCCTGCTCGATCTGCTTTGCCAGTGCCGAACTCGCGGCATAGCTGGCGGTGATCTTGACGCCGGTCTTGGCGGTATAGGCCGCATCGATGTCGTCGAGCGCGTTCTTCATCGAGGCGGCGGCAAAGACGGTGAGCGTCTTGTCCTCGGCGCTCGCGGGCGAATGCAGCGCGCCGAGCAGGATGACGAAGGCGGTGAAAAGTCCGGCAAGCCTTGAAATTGAAAGTCGTGACATGGAAAGCGCTCCGTGCGAGTTCACGCGCGAACCGGCGCGCAAATCAGGCGTTGGGTGAGGTCTGGCCTGCGACGGACGGAAGCGCTGTTCCGCTGGTCCCCGACGGACTTACGGTCCTCAGGAATATCGCACTGCAAACATAGCAGACTGAGGCTTGCGGTAAAGGCGACCCTTTGACTAACGGATCGTCCTATTCATCCGACGGCTGGATCGCGACCGACAGCGAGTTCTCTTTTGAGCCGCTGACCTGCAGCACGAAGGGGCTGGCGGCGAGGTCATATTTCATGGTCTTGCGGATACCGTCGCAATCGGTCGCGCCGCTGAACGCCTTTGGCTTCAGGAAATGCCCGTCCTGCACCAGGTCGACCCAGGCCCCGGCCGACAGGCTGACGGTATAGAGCCCGGCCTTCGGGGTGGCCTTGAAGCTGGTGAAGCCGGCGAAGGTGCCCTCCTTCGGCGCGCGCTCCGGCGGGGTCGGCAATTTGGCGTCGCCGGGGGGCACCAGCGCCAGCGTGATCGCGGTCGCCGGCAGCGCCGTCTGCTCGCTTCCCGATACGACCTTGGCACGATCGGGCGCGGTCAGCGCGGCGCGTGCGCGCTCGATCGACCATTTGAACTTGTCGCAGCCGCTCGGCTCCTCCGCCGCGAAAGCGGGAGCCGAGACGAGCAGCAGCGATGCGGCGAGGAGCGATTTGCGCATGTCTGGTCCATTCATGATGACGGATGAATAGATCAGCGGCCCCGATCCATCGCCCGAACGCGCTTACGGCGCGACGGCACGAGATCATATCGCAGTTCGAGCCGGCCGGCATAGCCGCCTGACGAAGATGTTATTGCCCTGGCAGCTGCTGTTTGGCGTCGGGGGCGTTCAGCACCGTCCTGCAGTCAGCCGGCATCTGCGCCAGCGTCATCGGCGGGCGGGGTTTCGGCGGCTTCGGCGGCGGCTTCGGGTGCAGCACCGAATCCTTGAACCAGAAGGCGAGATCGGACGGCTTGCAGCCTTCGCCCTCCGCTTGCGGCTTCTGTCCCTCGCAGCCAGGGCTGCCGGGCGGACATCGCATGCGAATGTGGAAGTGGTAGTCGTGGCCCCACCACGGCCGGATCTTCGACAGCCAGCCGCGATCGCCCTTGGCCTCGCGGCACAGCGCCTTCTTGATCGCGGGATTGACGAAGATGCGCTGCACCGCCGGCTCCCGCGCCGCGTCGCGGATGACGAGCACGTGGCCCGGCGTGAAGACGCGTGGATCGATGTCGAGCCGGTCGTCGCGCACCATCATCACCGCCGACATCTCCTCGCGGTCCTCGCGCGACAATTTGCGATCGGGCATCGGCGTCAGCCAGATATCGGCGTCGAGTCCGATCTGGTGGCTGGCGTGACCGGAGAGCGCGGGGCCGCCGCGCGGCTGGCCGATATCGCCGACCAGGATACCCGGCCAGCCGGCGTCCTTGTGCGCGTTGGCCGCCAGCCGCTTCAGCAGCGCGATCATGTTGGGGTGACCCCAGTAGCGGTTGCGCGACAAGCGCATCACCTGCCAGGTGTCGCCGTTGAGCGGCATCTGCGCGGCGCCGGCGAGACAACCCTTGGTGTAGCCGCCGATCGACCGGGTCGGCAACGCCGCCGGCAAAACCTTGCGCGCGAACAGCTGCTTCGCCCCGATCTTTGGATCGTCAGGGTTGGCGAGCGGCGGCAGCGGCTGTGGATTGAGCGAGCCCCTGTCCTGCGCCCGCGCGGAGATGGTGCAGGCGACGAGGGCTAAGATCAGGAGTGGGAACAGACGCAGGCGGGGTGTCATTCGGATCACTCTGTCGGCGCAAGGCTAGCATGGATTCGGAGCAGGCGGACCGCGCTTTCATCCCATTCGCTTGATCGCCCACAGGGTGGATTAAGATTACCCGCGGCTTCCAGGCTCCGATGTGAGCCACGCCACTTTACAAGCGCACGTTGTGGGCGACATCATGTCCGCAATAATTTCAGGGTAGGCGTTATTGTGACAAGCGTATCGTGCGTACGGCCGGCATTTGCCGCCGCGATAGCTGCGTCGATATTGGCGCTCTCCCCGGCGCGGGCCGACGTCGTCGTTCACATCGATAAATCATCGCAGCGCATGGCGGTCAGCGTCGACGGCGCGAGACGCTACAACTGGCCCGTGTCGACCGGCCGCCGCGGCTATGGCACGCCGAGTGGAGTGTTCCGTCCGCAGATGCTGGCGCGCCGCTGGTACTCGAAGAAGTACTATAACTCGCCGATGCCGCATTCGATCTTCTTCCATGGCGGGTTTGCCATTCATGGAACATACGAACTCACGCGCCTTGGCGGGCCGGCCTCGCATGGCTGCGTGCGCCTGCATCCCTCGCACGCCGCAATGCTCTATGGGCTGGTCGAGCGCAATGGCCGCGGCGGCACGCGGATCGAGATCACCAACTAAAGGCATGATCCGGCAAGATGCGATGGCCGAGGCGCACCGCGGCTTAACTGCGCGATAACCCTGCCGCACGCTGACAAACATTGGTGCGCTTGAAGCGTCTTCGGCGCATTCATTGTGCAATCGCGCGCCGGTTTACGCTTCCTTCACCAAGCGCAGGCGCTTCCATGCTGCGAATCTGTGCCGTGCGCCGCTGGCGAACCGCAAGCAAACTCGCGCCCGGCGTGAATTCGCCTGCAAAGCAGGCATGCAAGGCTTCTCAGGCAGCGCAGCTACTCGCCAAGAGATACCAATTTTTCAGAGACTTATCGCAGATATATCGCCGAACTGGAATGCGCGTGGGGCGTGCGATACCGATGATGCGGCCGAAGAAAAACACCAAGAAGCCGAACCAGGCCAAACTGTCCCGTCTTCGGGGCCGCCGGCCCACACCGATGCCGAAAGTGTCGGGCAGATCGCGCCGCCCTGCGGTCGAGATCGGCGAACTGGTGCGCCAGCGCGCGCAGGCCGAGGCCGCGATCGCCGAGGCGCGCAAGTCCAACGCGCGGCTGCGTGAGGCGATCGACATCCTGCCGCAGGGCATTGTGTTCCTCGACCCCGAAGGCCGCTACACGCTCTGGAACAAGAAATACTCGGAAATCTACAAGCGCAGCTCCGATCTGTTCGAGCACGGCGCGCGCCTCGAAGACACCATCCGCGTCGGCGTCGCGCGCGGCGACTATCCCGAGGCTGCCGGCCGCGAGGAGGCGTGGATCGCCGAGCGGCTCAGGAAGATGTACCAGCCGGGCGAGCGGCACGAGCAGGTGCTGGCCGATGGCCGCGTGGTGCTGATCGAGGAGCGGCTGACCTCGGATGGCGGCATCGTCGGCCTGCGCGTCGACATCACCGAACTGAAGCAGCGCGAGGCGTCGTTCCGCCTGCTGTTCGACGGCAATCCGGTGCCGATGATCCTGTGCGCGCTCGACGGCGAGCGGATCCTCGCGGTCAACGATGCCGCGATCGCGCATTACGGCTACGTCCGCGCCGAATTCGAGCGGATGACGATCAGGAGCCTGCAGGCGTTCGATGCCGAGCTGCCCTGGGCGGCGGGTCGCAGCAGCGACGAGCAGGCGGCGCGGACCTGGAAGCATGTGCGCGCCGACGGCACGCTGATCGACCTTGCGATCTATTCGCGCCAGCTGATGCATGGCGACCAGCCGGCGATGCTGCTCGCGCTGATGGACATCACGGAACGCAAGCGCGCCGAGGCGCGGCTCGCCTTCATGGCCCAGCACGACAGCCTGACCGGCCTGCCCAACCGCAATCTGCTGCGCCAGCAAATGGACGAGATGCTGCAGCACACCCGCCGCTCAACCGACAAGGTCGCGGTGCTGATGCTGGGTCTCGACAATTTCAAGGCGGTCAACGAGACGCTCGGTCACGGCATCGGAGACAAGCTGCTGCGCGCGGTCGCAAAGCGCCTGCGCTCGACGCTGCGCGAGGAAGATGCGCTGGCCCGTCTCAACTCCGATGAGTTCACCATCGTGCAGGGCGGCGTGATGCGGCCCGAGGACGCGGTGTTGCTGGCGCGGCGGATCTTGGACGCGATCGGCGAGCCCTATCTGCTCGAGGGGCATTCGGTAGTGATCGGCGCCAGCATCGGGATCGCGATGTCGCCCGGCGACGGCGAGGATTCCGAAAAGCTCCTGAAAAGCGCCGACATGGCCTTGTCGCGCGCCAAGAGCGAATTCCGCGGCACCTTCTCGTTCTTCGAGGCGGAGATGGACGCCCGCGCCCAGAGCCGCCGCAAGATCGAGATCGACCTCCGCGATGCGATCCAGAACGAGGGCCTGCGGCCCTATTACCAGCCGCTGGTCGATCTTGCGACCGGACGCATCACCGGCTTCGAGGCGCTGGTGCGCTGGCCGCATCCGGAGCGCGGCATGATCTCGCCGGGCGAGTTCATCCCGGTGGCCGAGGAGACCGGGTTGATCAATCCGCTGGGCGCGCTGATGCTGCATCGCGCCTGCATGGACGCCGCGCAATGGCCTGACGACGTGCGCGTCGCGGTCAATCTGTCGCCGCTGCAATTCCGTACCGGCAATCTGCTGGCGCTGGTCACCGACGCGCTGCGGCAATCCGGCCTGCCGGCGCGGCGGCTCGAGCTCGAGATCACCGAGACGCTGCTGCTTGAGAAGAGCAGCCAGGTGCTGGCGACGCTGCATGCGCTGCGTGCGCTCGGGGTGCGGATGTCGATGGACGATTTCGGCACCGGCTATTCGAGTCTCAGCTATCTGCGCAGCTTTCCGTTCGACAAGATCAAGATCGACCAGTCGTTCGTGCGCGACCTCGGCGCGAACCCGGACGCGCAGGCGATCGTGCGTTCGATCGTCAGTCTCGGCATCGGGCTCGGCGTCACCATCACCGCCGAGGGCGTCGAGACCGAGGCAGAATTGAGCTGCCTGCGCGCCGAAGGCTGCCACGAGGGCCAGGGCTTTCTGTTCAGCCGCGCACGGCCGAACCCCGAGGTTATCAGCCTGCTGAAGGCGCAGCGCGTCGCGACGGCGCTGGTGGCGTAGAAAGGCGGTACCCGCCACGTCATTGCGAGCGAAGCGAAGCAATCCATCTATCTTCACGGGCGGTGAGGTGGATTGCTTCGTCGCTTCGCTCCTCGCAATGACGGAGATTACGTCCTGCTGCCCGCCGTCCGCTTCTTCAAATGATAGGTCAGCGCCAGCGCCACGCAGTGGCGCAGCGCGGGCTCCGGCAGCTTGCCCGCGACATCGAGCAGGATGGCGCGGTTGCCGCTGTAGCTGAGCTCGGGATAGAGCTCGCGGAAGGTCTCGACCAGATTGGTCTGGCAGTGGAAGTAGACCGCAACCTGATCGGCGGCCGGCTTCACCTGATCGATCCGGACCGTGCTGCCGCTGCCGGTCTCCGGCGTGAGATAGCTCGGCTGGCCCCATTTCAGCGTTTCTTCCAGCGCGCCGACGCCTTTGGTCGCCTTCGCGGTCTCGAAGATCAGGCGCCGCAGCGCCAGCAGCCTGGCCTTGACCGGGGCAGGGTAGGCGTCGAACAGCGCAGCTGCCGGTTTCGCGTGCGACCGTGATGCCGCCTTGCTGGTCAATGTTGCCGGCTTGCGCATGGTGGGCTCCGCGAGGAGGACTTGCCACGTCTATCTACCACAGCGCCTTGAAGGTCATATAGCCCGCCATCAGCGAGACGAAGACGATCATCGCGCTGCGCAACCGCGCGCGGTCGATGCGGTTGGCGGCGCGAGCGCCGAGATCGGTGCCGGCGAGCAGGCCGACGATCACGCCCGCCAGCACCGGCCAGGACGCCAGCGAGCCCTCGCTCCAATAGATCCAGGCCGAGGGGATCGTGGTCGGGATCAGCGACATCACGAGGCTGGCCATCTGCGCCTGATGCTGCGGCATGCCGAGCACGGCGCTCAGTCCAACCACGGTCGCCAGTCCGCCGCCGATGCCGAGAAAGCCCGACGACAGGCCAGCCAGCAGCCCGACGACGAGCAGCGCCGGCCAGGATATGTCGCGCGCGGTGACTTTGTCGTCATGCTTCGCCTCGTCGCGTCCGCCGCGCAGGATCAGCATCGCGTCGAGCACGACGAGATAGGCCACATAGGTCCAGCGCAGTGCGGGCTCGGCGACATGGTTGGCGGCGAGCGCGCCGGCCGCGCCGCCGGCGACGAAGCCGACTGTCAAGAGCGCGATCCAGCGCAATGGCGTGCGGTTGCCGCTCTGCCAATAGCGCCTGATCCCGGTGAGGCTGGTCGGCGGCACCTGCGCGACCAGCGAGATGCCCTGCGCGACGTGCTGCCCGGCGCCGAGCAGCAGCACCGAGAACACGACCAGTCCGCCGCCGGGGCTGACGCCGAGCAGCCCGGCGGTGAGGCCGCCGGCAAGGCCCGTGGCGATGCCGGCGAGAAGGTCGTGGACGATCACCGCATCCCCCGTCAGCGCCTGGCGGCAAGGCCGGCGAGGAAGATGTCGAAGGCGTGCATCGCCTCCGCGGTCGAGACGGTCTCGCCCCACAGCCGTTGCAGCACGATGCCTTGGAACATCGCGACCATCGCCCGCGCCGCACCGCGCGGCTGCACGTGAGGATCGATCGCGCCGCTCTTCTGGCCGCGCCGCAGCAGGTCCACGATCAGGGCGATCGGCTGGCGGATTCCGCTCACCACCTGGTCGCGGACCACGTCGTCGCGCAGCGCCTCCGCCCAGAGCTGCAACGCGACGCGGCGGGCGCGCAGGCCTTCTTCCTTCTGCAGGTCGCCGAGAAAGGCGCGGGCGATCGACCGCAGGCTCTGCAACACATCGTCCGATGGATCCTTGAGCGCCAGCAGCGCACTGTCGCGGCCATGGCGGCTTTCGCCGATCGCCTGGATCAGCTCCTCCTTGCCGGTGAAATGCCCATAGATGCAGCCAGCGCTGAGCCCGGACTGCTTGATCACGTCCTGGATCGTGGTCTGGTGAAATCCCTGGCGGGCAAAGCAGATCTCCGCGGCCTGCAGGATCTCCTCGCGGCGGATCGCGAGGGTCTCGGGTTTCACCTTCGGCATGGTCGGGTCCTTGTCAGGTCGCAGTCGGCCGACGCGGCGGGCTTGACGATCATTCGCCGTCATTATAAAGAACGAATACTCGTTTTGTAAAGAGGGAGGCTATCGCCATGATCGGCTTTGCAAAGCTTCTGTGGCATCCGGGCGCGGCTGAGATCGCCCAAGTCGAGCTGCCGTCGACCGGCACGCGCATTGCGTTCCTGCTGGCGTCGTTCGCGATCGTGCTGCTGTTCGAGGCCGCTTTTCCGCTATTCAGCTATGCGCGCGGTGACCGGCTGCGCAATATCGGCCGCAACGCCGCCATCACCTTGATCTTCGTCGGCGTGAACCTGCTGCTCAGCCCGCTGTCGCCGCTGGCCGCGCAGTGGACGCTGGATGCGAAATTCGGCCTGTCGCACTGGCTCGGCCTGTCACCCCTGAACCAGCTCCTGCTCGGCATCATCGGGCTCGACCTGTTCGCCTATTTCGCCCACGTCTCCATGCATAAGCTCGGCTGGATGTGGCGCTTCCACCGCATGCACCACGCCGATCACTTCGTCGACGTCACGACGGCCTTCCGCGAGCATCCCGGCGAGACGCTGTGGCGGATCGGCTGGCACATCGCCGGCGTGGTCGTGTTCGGAACGCCGGCCTGGGTGCTGGTCACCTATCTGACGCTGTCGGCGCTGAACGCCCAGTTCGAGCACGCCAATATCCGCCTGCCCGAGCGGCTCGACCGCTGGCTGCGGCTCGTCTTCGTGACGCCGAACATGCACAAGATGCATCATTCGCGTCATCAGCCGGAGACCGACAGCAATTATTCCAACCTGCTCTCGATCTGGGACCGGCTCGGCGGCACCTATGATCGCGGTCCGCGCTTCGCGGAGCTGCGCTATGGCCTCGACGGCTTTGATGATCCCGAGAAGCAGTCGCTGCGCGGACTGCTGAAGATGCCGTTCATGCGCGATTGGGGGCGGGCTGGGGCAGGGCCGGACGATAAAGCGGATCGATCAGCGCCGCCGCCCATGTTGCCGTGGCCATGATCGTGGCCTGGTCCTGCTGCGTCATAGCTCCGAGGCGTATGCTTTCTGTCCCGTCATCCTGAGGAGCCGCGTAGCGGCGTCTCGAAGGATGGATCGGCCCCGCTGGTGGCCGTCGACCCTTCGAGGGCCGCTGAAGAAGCGGCCACCTCCAGCGACAAAGGCGAAGCCTTTGCGCGGGGGTGACGGATGACGGGTATTGTGCCTATGACAAGGCAAGATCAGGCCGCGTTGCGCAGTCCGGCGAGGAAGGTGTCGACGCTGTGCGACAGCGCGGCGGCGTGATCGCCAAGCTGGCCGGACGTATCCAGCACATTGCCGGTGAGGGCCCGCGACTGGCCGGCGGCCTCGCTCGCGCCCGCGATATTGGCGGAGACCTCGACGGTCCCGGTGGACGCCTGCTGCACGCTGCGGGCAATCTCCCGCGTCGCCGAGTCCTGCTGCTCGACGGCGGCCGCGATCGCGGTGGCGATACCCGAGATCTCGCGGATGGTGCCGCTGATGTCGCCGATCGCGCTGACGCAGTTGCCGGTGGCGGACTGGATCGCGCCGACCTGGCCGGCGATCTCCTCGGTCGCCTTCGCGGTCTGGCTCGCGAGGTCCTTCACCTCGGCGGCGACCACGGCAAAGCCGCGGCCGGCCTCGCCGGCGCGCGCGGCCTCGATGGTGGCGTTGAGGGCCAGCAGATTGGTCTGGCTCGCGATCGCGCTGATCAGGCGCAGCACGTCGCCGATCTTCTCCGCCGATGCGGCGAGGCTCGTCACCATCTCGGTGGTCTCCATGGCCTTGGTCACGGCGCTGTCGGCGACGCGGCTGGAATGGGTGACCTGGCGGCCGATCTCGGTGATCGAGGACGCCAACTCCTCGGTCGCGGCCGCGACCGCGTTGACGCTGGCGGAGGCTTCCTCGGACGCGGCGGCTGCCGCCGAGGTCCGTTCGGAGGCGCCGTTGACGCTGGCCGTGATCTCGTTTGCGACGCGCTGCATGTCGCCCGAGGACCGTGCGACGGCGGCGACCATGCCCTTGACGTCGGCTTCGAAACGGTCGGCCATCTGCCGCTGCAATTGCTGCTTGTCGGCCTCCGCCTTCACCTTGTCGGCCTCCTGCGCCTCGCGCAGCGAGGAGGTTTCGACCATGCTGCGGCGGAACACGTCGACCGCCTTCGCCATCGTGCCGAGCTCGTCGCGGCGCTCGCTGCCGGGGATCGTGACGCTGGTGTCGCCGCGGGACAGGCGGTTCATGACAGCGGTGATCGCGGTGAGCGGCCGTGACAGGCCGCGGCCGAGCAGGAACGCGAGCAGTACGGCCGCGGCCAGGATCGCGACCGTGCCGAGGATCAGATTGCGCTGCGCGCTCGCCGCGGCGGCTTCATAGTCGCTGGTGTCCTTGACGATCTCGAGCACGGCGACCGGTTCGCCGGCGTAGTTCTTGATCTGGCCGAGATAGAGCTCCACCGCATGGCCGTCGAGAACGGCGTCGCGCAGCAGGGCCGAACCGTTCATGACCCGCTTGAGCTCGTCCTGGGTCGCGACCACGGTGTCGCCGAAGGTCGAGGACAGCCGCCTGAAGCTCTGGCCGTCGTAGGAATGCACCGCGAGGTCGATGCCGAAGCGCTTCTTGGCGCGGTCGACGAATTCCTTGCCGAAGGCGGCGCCGACGTCGACATTGGCCAGCGTCTTGCCGTCTCGCATGATCGGGGTCATGCCGAAGATCGAAAGCGCTTCGCGGCCGGGCTCGACGCCGACGATCGGCTTGCCGGTCCTGTTCGATTCCACCACCGTGGTGCGCCGCGTCGAGGCGTCGTCGCCGAAAGTCTTCGGCGCATGGACCCGGTAGAAGCTGGTCGCCGGGGGCTGCCAGAACGAGATCAGCGGGATGCCCTGCGCCTTCATCGACGCCCAGGAGGCGCCGAGCAGCTTTCCGAGGCCGTCGCGGTCGCCCTTGGTGATGGCATCTTCGACCGGCGGCAGAGCGGCGATGACCGCCGAGACCGCGAGCGCGGCGCGCCCCTCGTAGTCGATGGCTGCAATCACGCTGTCATATTGCAGCTTGAGCTGCTGATCGAGCGCGAGCCGCGTCAGCGCCCGCTGCTGGCTGATGGAGAAGCCGCCGAGGATGGCGCAGGCGACCGCGACAGTCAGCGAAATCGCCAGAATGAGGCGGGCGGCAATCGATCGAAGCGTGAACATGGGACCAGCGGAACTCCAGGCATTAGCGCCGTCCGCAAACTCCCAGAAAAAGCTTAACAACCGGATGTTGCGCCGCCGGTATTCGTGCCGCGACCATGGCCGCCGGTGCTACTTTCGTACTGTTCAACGTCTGGCCTGACAGGGCCGGCCAGCTGCGCGCATCAATAGGGATGTGTCGCTCAGGGGCGAACGCGGATGATCGTACTCCCTTTGCTTCGCGCGGTCGGATTTAAGGCGGCGACGGCCTCGTCGAGAGTCGAGATGTTGCCGATGTTCGTCCGCAGGCGTCCGTCCCGCACCCGCTGGACGATCTCAGTCAGTTGGGAACGATCGGACTCGACGACGAAGTCGACCGCCAGGCCGTCGGAGGGTCGCGCCTCGGCCGGCCCAACGATCGTCACCAGTGTTCCTCCGCCTCGAATCAGTTTTACCGACCGCTTCTGGATTTCACTGCCAATGACGTCGAACACCAGATCGACTTTACCGACGTCCTCAAGGGCATCGTTGTCGAGATCGACGAACTTGTTCGCGCCGAAGTCGAGCACAGTCTGACGGTCGGCGGACCGCCCGGAGCCGATGACATACGCGCCGGCCTCTCGCGCGAGTTGCGTCACCATCGACCCGACTGCGCCGGCCGCGCCGTGTGCGAGGACGCTCTGCCCCGCCTGGAGGCGGCCGTGCTGGAATAGCCCTTGCCATGCCGTCAGGCCCGAGACCGGAAGGCTTGCGCCCATCGTGAAGTCGACGTCGCCCGGAAGCGGCGCCAGATTGCGTGCCTCGATCGCCACATACTCGGCCAGCGTGCCGTCGCGATACCAGTCCGCTAGACCGAACACCCGCTGTCCCACCGATAGCCCTGTAGTGCCATATCCGAGAACGGTGACCACTCCGGCCAGCTCGTGCCCCGGGATCGACGGTGTTCGGTCACGATCGAGGCGATCGGTCCAGGTCGAGGGCCACGCCAGCTCAGTCGGGACGAATCTCGACGCATAAACCTGAACGACGACATCATTTATCGCTGCCTGCGGCTCGGGCCGGTCTACCAGCTTCATCCCGGCCGTTCCCGCGGCTTGGTCCGTTACAACGATCGCCTTCATGGGAATACTCCTTGTCTCTTGGTGGAACTGCTGCAGAGCGCGCGGACGCGCCGACTAACCGAGAAATGCCAAGGCAGTTCGGTTGCTTAGTACGAACGAATAGATGCGCTGTGCCTGCTCATAAAACAGCACCAAGATTGCGAATTTTGGCTGTACCAAGCGCGACGGCTGCACCCTGCGAGCTCAATGCGCTATCGCACCGCTGAAAAATCCGGGCAGTCGACAGAATCCTTTTTTGCACAGTCCGGGACCGAAATTCAGATTGCGAGGGCCGCCAAGCGTCATGCTCGCTGTTGGCCCAAAACCGACATGCCGTGGTCACCCGGCGATCAGGTTCTAGGGGTAGAGCCGACATCGCGGATTTATGAGTACGCGCCCTGGTTCAATCCGACTTCATCGCGTCGTCGGCGGCGCCGAGAGATTCCCCGCCAGGATTGCCTTGCCGGCGTCCTCATATTGGGTGTCGCGGGCCTGGATCTGCTGCGCGATCGCGTGCATGTCGCGAAAGCGCCGCTCGAACGGGTTCTTGGCGAACACCGCCGTTGCGCCCGACATGTGATAGGCGATGTCGACCACCGCGGCCGACTGGTGGATGGTCCAGGTCGAGGCGATGCGGATCGCGATGCGATGTGCCTCGGTGATCGGATCGCCGCGGGCGAGGTCGCTCCAGACGTCGTGGGCCGTCGCGTACAGATAGGCGCGCGCGGCGCGCAGGCTCGCCTCGGTGCGGCCGATCTGCCCCTGCACGGCGTTGTTGTCGCGCATCGCCTTGAGGCCTTGCGGGGTCTTGCCGCGGGCAAGCTCGGTCGCCGCGTCCAGGATGGCGCGCGCGACGCCGAGCGAGGTGGCGGCAAAGCCCATGCTGAACACCATGTTGGTCGAGAGCTTGTAGAGCGGGCCGCCCTCGCGGCACGCGGCCGGATCGTCGCGCAGCGCGGCGAATTTCTGGGGGATGAAGAGATTGTCGACCGAATAGGAATCGGTGCCGGTGCCTTTCAGGCCGATCACGTCCCAGACGTCGTACATCACGGCCTGCGACATCGGAAACAGGATGGTGCGGATCTCCGGCGAGCCGTCGGCCTTCTTGCGCGGTGAACCGTCGGCCTCGACGATTCGGACATGGGCGCCGAGCCAGCTCGCCTGCCGCGAGCCCGAGGCAAAGTCCCAGCGCGCGCTGGCGCGATAGCCGCCGGGCTCGGCGCGCACCTCATGGGCGATCGCGCCCCAGGCGAGAATGCCGGGCGCGGTGTTGAAGATCTCGTTCGCGGCGTCGGGTTCGAGATAGGCCGCGGTCATGGCGCAGACGCTGCACTGGCCGAGGCACCACGCCGTGGATGCATCGGCCTTGGCGATTTCCTCCTGCATCTGCATGAACGCGTCCAGCGTCGCCTCGGCGCCGCCAAAACGCTTCGGCAGCAGCGCGCGATAGAGTCCGTTCTCGACCAAGGCCGCGGTGACGGATGGCGTCAGCCGCCGCGTCCGTTCGATCTCGTCGGCTTCGCTCGTGATCAGCGGCGCCAGCGCGCGCGCCCGCTCAACAAGGTCGAATCCCTGCGGCTTGTTCATGCGTGTCCTCGGCGCCTTCTGTCATTCTTGTTGGGCGGGTGCGTAATGGTGACGCATCCGGGAAAGGAGGGCAAGGCGGGGCAGCGCCGATGCAGATCAGCCATCCATCACCGGCGCGCGCGAACGATGAACGCGGCCGCGCTCAGGCGGCAGCGCGGCCGAGATCGAGCGACGGCTGCTGCTTGGTCGAGAAACTCAGCGCCACGGCGACCGCGGCGAGGCCGATCGCGAAGGAACCGGCGTGCAGCCACGTATAGCCATGGAACGTGTCGAACACATAACCGCCAGCCCACGGCCCGAGCGCCATGCCGAGGCTCGCAAAGGCCGACACCGCGCCGAACACCGTGCCCATGATGCGCGCGCCGAAGAACTCGCGCACCAGCACGGCATAGAGCGGCATCACCCCGCCATAGGCGAGGCCGAACACCACAGACAGCGCGTAGAACTCGCCGAGCTGCGCCACCGCGAGATAGGTCGCAATCGACAGCGCCTGCACGAGGAGGCCGCCGACCAGCACCGGCTTGGCGCCGAGCCGGTCGGCGAGCACGCCGAGCAGCAGCCGGCCGCCGAGCCCGGAGAAGCCGGCGAGGCTGTAGACCGTGACCGCGGTGAGCGGCGCGATGCCGCAGACCATGGCGTAGGACACCATGTGAAAGATCGGCCCGGAATGCGCCGCGCAGCAGGCGAAATGCGCCAGCGCCAGCGTGATGAATTGCGGTGTGCGCAGCGCCTGCGCCGCGGTCCATTCGGTTTGCGGCGCGTTCGCGGCGGTTGGAATTGCGACGTCCGTTCCCTGCGGCGCCGGGCGCACCAAAAACGACGCGGGGATCAACAGCGCCCATGCGGCGATGCCGATGACGAGCATCGCGAAGCGCCAGTCATAGGCCGTGATCAGCCAGCTTGCCGACGGCGCGACGGTCAGCGGCGATACGCCCATGCCGGCCGACACCAGCGCGACCGCGAGGCTGCGATGCTTGTCGATCCAGGCGCTGGCGAGCGCCATCATCGGCGCATAGAAGCTGCCGGCCGCGATCCCGATCAGCACGCCGAAGCAGAGCTGGAATTGCCACAGGCTCCGCGCCTGGCTTGCCGTCACGAGGCCAAGCCCGAGCAGCAGGCTGCCCGCGAGCACCACGACGCGGGTACCGAAGCGGTCGGACAGCGCGCCCCAGGCGAACGCCGCAAAACCCATGCAGAGGAAATCCAGCGTCGCCGCCGCCGAGACGCCGGCGCGCGACCAGCCCATCGCATCCGAGATCGGTTGCAGGAACACCGCGAGCGACAGCATGGTGCCGAAGCCGACGCAGGTCATCAGCGCGCCCGCGCCGACGACGACCCAGCCATAATCGAACCGAGCGGCCTTGCTCATGCGTTTCCCCGGCGCTGTTGTTTGTTGTGGTGCGCGCAGGGAGGATGGTGGCCTATCCGAGGCCCATGGGCAATATGACGGGCAACATGCCTCTCATTCCGGGATCAGCGGATTGTGAGTTGCGTGCGCAGGATGTCGCAGCGAGGCGCGGCTAGAGCCCTTTCCGTTCCGATAGAATCGGAACGGGGCTCTAGATTCTTGCTTTGACGCGTTTTCTTCACGCGAACCGGGAGCCACTTCGCTCGAAAACGCTCTAGCCGCACTGCCAGGCCCGCCCGATCGGCGTCCAGGTCCAGCACGGGCCAAAACTGCCGCCATTGTAGCGGCCGCGATAGAATCCGGGGCGGCCGAAATAGTACCAATCGCCGCCGTACCAGTATTGCGGCGAATAGTCCGGGTAGCCGCGCGCGGCGCCGCGCGGGCCGAACACCGGAATGGTTTGGTTCGGCGGCTGCCGGTAGCCGGGCAGGAAGCCATAGCCGTGCCAGCGGGTGCCGTGCCGCTTCTTCGAGGAGGCGGCCGAGCTCAGGTCCGGCTGCAGCAGTGCGAGGATGACGACAAGGAGGAACAGGATGCGCAACATGATCGCAGTCTAGTCGGAGCGCGATGCAGTGGCGATTCAAATCATGGTGCGTTTTGTTGCTGAGACAAGAATGCGCAACAGTCGCGCCGATGGCGCCGCCTCAGCTATCCACCTTGAGCGCGGCGATGAAGGCTTCCTGCGGGATGTCGACCTTGCCGAACTGCCGCATCTTCTTCTTGCCTTCCTTCTGCTTCTCCAGAAGCTTGCGCTTGCGCGTGATGTCGCCGCCGTAGCACTTCGCGGTGACGTCCTTGCGCAGCGCGCGGACGGTCTCACGCGCGATCACCTTACCGCCGATCGCCGCCTGGATCGGAATCTGGAACATGTGCGGCGGGATCAGCTCCTTCATCTTCTCGACCATGGCGCGACCGCGGCCCTCGGCGCGGGTGCGATGCACCAGCATCGACAGCGCGTCGACCGGCTCGGCGTTGACCAGGATCTGCATCTTGACCAGGTCGGCCGGCTTGTAGTCGGTCAGATGATAGTCGAACGAGGCGTAGCCCTTGGAGACCGACTTCAGGCGATCGTAGAAGTCGAACACCACTTCGTTGAGCGGCAGGTCGTATTTCACCATCGCGCGGGAGCCGACATAAGTGAGCTCCTTCTGCGAGCCGCGGCGGTCCTGGCACAGCTTCAAGACGCTGCCGAGATATTCGTCGGGGGTGAGGATCGTCGCCTCGATCCACGGCTCCTCGATCTCGGCGATCTTGACCACGTCGGGCATGTCGACCGGGTTGTGGATCTCGAGCTCGGTGCCGTCGGTCAGCTTCATCTTGTAGATCACGCTCGGCGCGGTCGCGATCAGATTGAGGTCGAATTCGCGCGACAGCCGCTCCTGGATGATTTCCAGATGCAGCAGGCCGAGGAAGCCGCAGCGGAAGCCGAAGCCGAGCGCGGCGGAGGTTTCCATCTCGTAGGAGAAGCTGGCGTCGTTGAGCCGCAGCTTGCCCATCGCCGCGCGGAGCGTTTCGAAGTCGTTGGCGTCGACCGGGAAGAGGCCGCAGAACACGACCGGAATGGCCGGCTTGAAGCCCGGCAGCATCTCGCTGATCGGCTTCCTGTCATCGGTGATGGTGTCGCCGACGCGGGTGTCGGCGACTTCCTTGATCGCCGCGGTGATGAAGCCGATCTCGCCGGGGCCGAGCTCCTCGACCTGCTCCATCTTCGGCGTGAAGAAGCCGACGCGCTCGATGTCGTAGGCGGCGCCGGTGCCCATCATGCGGATGCGGCTCCCCTTCTTCATCACGCCGTCGACGACGCGGATCAGGACGACCACGCCGAGATAGACGTCGTACCAGCTGTCGACCAGCAGCGCCTTCAGGGTCGCGTCGCGATCGCCCTTCGGCGGCGGCAGGCGGGTGACGATCGCTTCCAGCACGTCGGGCACGCCGACGCCGGTCTTGGCCGAGATCATCACCGCGTCGGACGCATCGATGCCGATCACGTCCTCGATCTGTTGCTTGACCTTCTCGGGCTCGGCAGCGGGCAGATCGACCTTGTTCAGAACCGGCACGATCTCGTGATTGTTGTCGAGCGCCTGATAGACATTGGCGAGCGTCTGCGCCTCGACGCCCTGGCTGGCGTCGACCACGAGCAGGGAACCCTCGCAGGCCGCCAGCGACCGCGAGACCTCGTAGGCGAAGTCGACATGGCCGGGCGTGTCCATCAGGTTGAAGATGTAATCCTTGCCGTCCTTGGCGCGGTAGTTCAGGCGGACGGTCTGCGCCTTGATGGTGATGCCGCGCTCGCGCTCGATATCCATCGAATCGAGCACCTGCTCCTTGCCCGCCATTTCACGATCCGACAAGCCGCCCGTCATCTGGATCAGGCGGTCGGCAAGGGTCGATTTGCCATGGTCGATATGGGCGACGATGGAGAAGTTGCGGATGTTCGAAATCGGGGCAGTTGTCATGGGCGCGGGATAGCATCCGCACCCCCGCGCGGGCAACCAAATTGCGGTATTTTGCAGCGGTGTGACGGCGAATCACGGCGGCGATTCCGGCAGGGTTGCCGGGACCGATTTCCGGGCATGTTCCTGCCAGGTCTTCGGCCCGAAAATCGTCTTTCGCGTCGCCGATACCGGGCGGATGAGCATGCACGGCGACGCCGCGGCCATCGACCTCTAGCTGAAAGTTTCGGATGACTGACTGTGGGCCGGCAAGGGCAAGAACCGTCCCCTGCAAGAACCGGATGCCGCGCGCGATCGTCGACATCGTCGAGCGTCACGGCTTCATCCGGGGCGGCAAAGGGTGTCACTACGATACCGTGCATATCGAGTCCCGGCCGGACTTCCCGGAAAGTGAATCCGCTTGCTGGAGGCGTTCTCACGCCAAGCTGATTTCACTGGCCACAAAAACGCGCTAAAGCGCGCTGAAATGCAGATCAGCACCCATCTGCGCTTCCGCTTCCATTCGGGCATGATCCTTCCGGGAAGCCGCTTTCCACTTTTCCGGGGCATGCCTCAGGCACAGGCCATGTCGACCGCCTCCACACTCCCCGCCGCCCGGCGCACCAACCGCAAGCTGACGATCCGGCGGATCGCCGCCTGGATCGCCTCGCGCGCCACCGATCCCGGGACCAGCCTGTGGTTCGTGATCGGCTTCGCACTGGTTCATGCGGTGCTGTGGACGCTGATCCTGGTCAAGCTCAAGGCCGCGCAGGACATCCATATGGATGTTGCGGAAGCCTATGCCTGGGGCCAGCGTTTCCTGCTCGGCTATGGCAAGCACCCGCCGTTGTCGGGCTGGATCGCAGGGGTCTGGTTCAGGATTTTTCCCGTCACCAACTGGTCGACCTATGCGCTTGCGATGACGACGGTCAGCTTCGCGCTGGTGGTGTGCTGGCTGATCGCGCTGCGCGTCGTCGATCGCCGCCGCGCGTTCTTCATGGTGGTGATGCTCGCGCTCTACCCGATCTTCAATTTCAAGGGCTTCAAATACAACGCCGATCTCGCGCAGCTGGTGCCGTTGCCGCTGCTGGTGCTGGCCTATCTGAACGCCTTCGAGAAGCGCAGCTTCAAATCGGGTCTCTGGCTCGGCTTTGCCGGCATGCTGGCGCTGATGACCAAGTACTGGGTGGTGACAATGATCGGCGCGGTCGGGCTCGCCGCGCTGATCCATCCGCAACGGACGCAATTCCTCCGCTCGCCGGCGCCATGGGTCGCGATCGGCACGATGGCGGTGGCGATGATTCCGCATCTGGTGTGGCTGGAGGAGGTGGACTTCGTGCCGTTCACCTATGCCGGTGACGTCTACGCGCTGTCGAGCCGCGCACTCAATGTGCAGCTCGTGATCGGCTATGTCGTGCACAATGTCGGGCTGCTCGCGATTCCCGTCGTGCTGGGCCTTGTGGCGCTGCTGCTGGGCTCGGTGCCGTGGCGGCCGTCGGACGTGCTGGCGCGGATCTGGTCGCGCGGACCCAATCCGGCCGTCAATCTTCCGCAGGCGCTCAACGTCTGGATCATCCAGCTGATCGTCGCGATCGGACCGCCGCTCGGCGCGCTGGCGTTCACCGTCTATATCAAGACCGATTGGGGCATCCCGCTGTTCTTCCTGGTGCCGCTGGCGCTGGTCGCGATCCCCTCGCTCCGCTTTCCGCGCATGGCGCTGTTCTCGATCACCGCGATCTGGTTCGTGGCCACGGTCGTCACGCTGATCGCCGCGCCCAGCATCGCGACGCAGGAGATCGCGTCCAACCATATCGGCGGCTCGACCTACGCCGCGCGCTCCGAGCTCGCGCGCGAGCTGACCCAGACCTGGCAGGACAGATTCCATTCGCGCTGGGCCGTGGTCGTCGCGCGGTCCGATATCGGCGAGCCGATGACGTTCTACAGTCCGGATCATCCGGCGTCGCTGGTGCCGGGCGAAGCCTGGTCGTCGGGGCTGACGTCGCTCGACGAAGCCAAGCGCCTCGGCTTCATCGGCGTCTGCGACACCACCGATCCGGTGTTCCTGAAGCCCTGCGAGGCGTGGATGGCGGAGCACGCCAAGGATGCCGAGCCGCTGGTGATGACCACCATGCGCTTCTTCAACGGCCATCCCGGTCCATCGACGGTGTGGAAGGTCTATCTGGTGCCGCCGGCGAAGTAGTTATTTCCGGGCATCAGTGCCGTGCTGTTCCGTCATCCTGAGGAGCCGCGAAGCGGCGTCTCGAAGGATCGACGGCCACCGGCTGGGCCGTCCATCCTTCGAGACGCGTTTCGCGCTCCTCCAGCGACAAAGGCGAAGCCTTTGCGCGGGGATGACGGGGAAGGCTTTCGCTTAGCGTAGCGGACGAGCGCGAGGCGGCGCCTACGTGCCTTCCTCGTTGAACTTGCTGGCGACGAGTTCGGCGATGGCGTCGAGCGCCTGCTGCGCTTGCTCGCCCTTTGCTGAGACCACGACCGTGGTGCCGGGCCCGGCGGCGAGCATCATCAGGCCCATGATCGAGGTGCCGCCGACGGTCTCGGTGCCGCGGGTGACCCAGATCTCGGCGTTGAAGCGCTCGACCAGCTGGACGAACTTGGCCGATGCCCGCGCATGCAGGCCGCGCTTGTTGACGATCAGCAGCTCACGGGAAATAGCGCCCGCTGGCACGCCCGGGCCGATCTGATTTCCGCCCGGAGCCTCGTCGCTCATTTGCCTGCGAGAACGCGGCTGGCGATGGTGACGTATTTGCGGCCGGCTTCCTGGGCCATCGCGATCGCGTCGGGCAGCGAACGCTCCTCGCGAACCTTGGCAAGCTTGACCAGCATGGGAAGGTTGATGCCTGCGAGCACTTCCACCTTCGGGCGGCTCATGCAGGAGATCGCAAGGTTGGACGGCGTGCCGCCAAACATGTCGGTGAGAATCGCAACGCCGTCGCCGCTATCGACGCGGTTCACCGCCTCGATGATGTCGCTTCGACAGAGATCGGAATCGTCCTCGGCCCCGATCGTAATCGCTTCAATTTGTTTCTGCGGACCCATGACGTGTTCGAGCGCCGCTCGGAACTCGTCGGCAAGGCGCCCATGGGTCACCAGCACTAGACCAATCATCGGAAACTCCTCGCGGGCGCCCTTTGGTGCACCGCACGAACGCGCCACTTTGACCATCCAGAGGCCCTGCGCAAGAGGGCATCTTGGCTAGTCTCCCGGTTCCTGGCGGTAGAGAGGGGAGGCTGCGCCGGCAAAATCCGACGCGATAGTGGATGTGATATGGTTACCAATTCCCTTCCCACAATTGGCCGCAAGATTACGGGAACATGAACTTTCAGGTTGTCGTCAGCGCAGCGACAACCAGCGGCAGGGGTTGGAAGCCGATGCCGACGGGAATTCGCGGTATTGAAACACCATTAAGGCGAATCGTGAGCGCCTCGGGCGACGGCAGCCGCTCGGCGTCGTCGGCGGCGAGGTCGACGATCAGCCCCACCACGGCCTCGCCTGCGAACGGACAATGGCGGATTCCGAGGCCTCGGATCTCGATCAGACCGGCCAATTGCTGAACCGGACGAACCCACAATTGTTCGCCGGCTGTGTCGAGATGGACACGGTCATCCCCCACCAAAATGGCCGGCGGAAGCGCTCCGGTGCGCCCGGCGAGAATCAGGTCGAAGGCGAGACGCGACTTGCCGGCGCCCGACGGGCCGCGGATTAGCACCGCACGCTCGCCGACCAGAACGGCGGATGCGTGCACGCTCGAATTGTCGCTCATAGTGTTGGCAGCCTGACCACGAAACGCGCGCCGGCGACGGTGGGCTTGCCATCTGCGTCCGCAGGGCCAAAGCGGTTCTCGGCCCAGATGCGTCCGCCATGCGCTTCGATGATCTGCTTGGAGATCGAAAGCCCAAGGCCGGAGTTCTGGCCAAAACCCTGGTGCGGCCGGTCGGTGTAGAAGCGCTCGAAGATCCGCTCCAGCGCGTCCTCGCCAATGCCGGGCCCGTCATCGTCGACCACGATCTCGACCTCGCCGCGGGTGCGGCGGCAGACGATGCGCACCTTGTCGCCCGACTTGGAGAATGATTGCGCGTTCGACAGCAGGTTCGAGATCACCTGGCCGAGCCGTGAATCATGGCCGGGCACCGACAGCGTATCGGTCGGTCCGCGGCCCTCGAAGCGGGCTTCGACGGCGACGTCGTGGCCGAGCCTTGTCTCGTTGGCGACACCGGTCAGCGTCGTCAGCAGCCGCCGCAGATCGACCGGCGCCATGTCCTGGCGCTGCAATTCGGCATCGAGCCGGCTGGCGTCGGAGATGTCGGAGATCAGGCGGTCGAGCCGCCGGACGTCATGCTCGATCACGGCGAGCAGCCGCGCGCGGCTGTTCTCGTTGCGCGCCAAAGGCAGCGTCTCGACCGCGGAGCGCAGCGAGGTCAGCGGGTTCTTCAGCTCATGGGCGACATCGGCGGCGAACATCTCGATCGCCTCGATGCGGCTGTAGAGCGCGTTGGTCATGTCGCGCAGCGCGCCGGAGAGATGGCCGATCTCGTCGCGGCGCCCCGTGAAGTCGGGAATCTCGACGCGGGTCTGGATACGGTGGCGGACGCGCTCGGCACCGTCGGCGAGCCGCCGCACCGGGCCCGCGATCGTGCTCGCCAACAGCAGCGACAGCATGATCATGACGGCGGATGCGACCCCGCCGATCTTGAGGATGGCGAGCCGCTCGGACATCACCAGCTGGTCGATGTCGTCGCCTTGCGTCGTCAGCATCAACGCGCCGCGCACGGCGCGGAAATGTTGCACCGGGACCGCAACCGACACGATGATCGCGCCGCGTTCGGTGACGCGCACCGCGCTGCCCTTCATGCCCTCGAGCGATTGCGCGACTTCGGAATAGCCCTTGCCGCCTTCGGGACCGAGCTCGCGGTAGATCGGCAGGTCGCCGCGGTTGAGCCAGGTCTTGATCGTGGCCTTGGTCTTCTCGTAGAGCGACGGCTTCTCCGACGGCGGCGGCAGCTCCATGCGAAGCACGTCGCCCCGCGCGAACAGATTGCGGCTGTCGAGGATCAGCCCGCCGTCGCGGTCGAAGATGCGGGCCCGCGTCTTGGTCGGTGCGATCAGGCGGCGCAGGACCGGCGCGACCCGCTCGGGATTGATCGGGAAATCCGCCGATTCATCCGGCTGGCCATAACTCTCGCCGGGCTTGAGGTCGAGCAGGCGATCGGGATCGATCGTGACAGTATTGCCTTCGACGGTCGCCGACGCCGCGATCGCCTCCGAGATGATCTCGGCATAGACCAGGAGGCTCTGCGTGCGCGCCTCGATCAGGCCGGCACGGAACTGCGAGAGATAGAGGATGCTGGCGACCAGCGCGACGAGGCCGGCAAGGTTGAGCGAGACGATGCGGCGCGTCAGGCTCGAGAATGACAGCGCGAAGAAGAACTGGCCGGCGCGGCGCAGCCAGCCGAGCGGACGGCGCCAGCCCTTGTCCTGCGCCAAGTCGTCGGCCACGGCCTCTTGATCGAGGAGCTGCGACGCGTCCTCGGTGTTTTGGCCTTGCTCGAGCTGCGTTCGATCAAGCACTGGCAAAGCTGCCGGTTGGTATGGATGTCGTCCCGCGAAGCAGACAATCGCCCGAGCTTACCCCAGCCGTGCGGAGCCTGTCAGTTAACAAGCCGCTCCGGAAGTGCAGATCAGGCTTCCTTGAAGCGATAGCCGACGCCGTACAGCGTCTCGATCATCTCGAAGTCGTCGTCGACCACCTTGAACTTCTTGCGCAGCCGCTTGATGTGGCTGTCGATGGTGCGGTCGTCGACATAGACCTGGTCGTCATAGGCCGCGTCCATCAGCGCGTTGCGGCTCTTCACGACGCCGGGGCGGGTGGCGAGCGCCTGCAGGATCAGGAATTCGGTCACGGTGAGCGTCACCGGCTCGTTCTTCCAGGTGCAGGTGTGGCGCTCCGGATCCATCCGCAGCAGGCCGCGGTCGAGTGCGCGGGCGTCCGGCTCCTTCGGCGCGGCGGTCGGATCCTTCGGCTGGCCGCGGCGGAGCACGGCCTTGACCCGTTCGACCAACAGGCGCTGTGAAAACGGCTTGCGGATGAAATCGTCGGCGCCCATTTTCAGGCCGAACAATTCGTCGATCTCCTCATCCTTCGAGGTGAGGAAGATCACCGGCAGGTCGGACTTCTGGCGCAGCCGGCGCAGCGTTTCCATGCCGTCCATGCGCGGCATCTTGATATCGAGGATCGCAAGATCGGGCGGCGACGTGCGAAACCCATCCAGCGCCGACGCACCGTCCGTGTAGGTCATGATGCGATAGCCTTCGGCTTCGAGCGCGATCGAAACCGAAGTGAGAATGTTGCGGTCGTCGTCGACCAGGGCGATTGTGGGCATGAGCTGCTTTCACAATGAGAGTGGCTTAGACGGCGGGCACTCTGGCGACGCGCCGTAGAATTGGGCTTCGAACGCGGTCAACGAGCAATGCAAGCTGGGCTGAAGTGTGACCGAGTTCCGCAAAAATCCGCTTCTGCGACCCACGCGATGGGTCCCCATATAGCACCCTTAGACCATGAGAAAAGGCCCTTTTTTCATAGGGAACCCGCCCGATTCGCCCATAAAATGACCCGATAGGCCCATGCAACCGACCGCCGACTTCGATCCTGCCCACCTTGCCCGCTCGCTGCTCCGCCGCAGCCGCCAGGGCGCCCTTGCCACGTTGATGGCCGGCACCGGCAATCCCTATTGCTCGCTGGTCAATCTGGCCAGCCATCCCGACGGCTCGCCGATCCTGCTGATTTCCCGCCTGGCGCTGCATACCAAGAACATCCTGGCCGACAGCAGGGTGTCGCTGATGCTGGACGAGCGCGCCGAGGGCGATCCGCTGGAGGGCGCCCGGATCATGCTGGCCGGTCAGGCGGAGGAGGTCGCGGAGGCCGGGCGGGAGCTCGCCCGCCGGCGCTATCGCGGCGCCCATCCGTCAGCGGAAGCCTTTGTGGAATTTAAGGATTTTTCGTTCTTTCGGATCAAGCCGAGCGGCGCCCATCTGGTCGCCGGGTTTGGCCGCATCGTCGACCTCAAACCCGCGCAATTCCTGACCGATCTCGGGGGAGCCGAGGAGCTGCTCGAAGCCGAGCCCGGCGCGGTGGCCCATATGAACGAGGATCACCGCGATGCCATGAATCTTTACGCGACGCGGCTGCTCGGCGCGGAAAGTGCCGAATGGCTCTGCACCGGCTGCGATCCTGACGGCATGGACATGCAGGCCGGCCGCGACACGCTGCGGCTGGATTTCCCCGAGCGCGTCACCACCGGCACTGAGCTGCGCAAGATGCTGGTGCGGCTCGCCGGCGAGGCGCGCGCCAAGGAATAGGAAACGATCAGAGAAGACCGCCTGTCCGCACGGCGGAGCTGCCCGTGGCGAGGCATGGTGTCGCATGGCTGCGGCGGCTCGATTGCGCGGTCGCCGAGGCGAGCTGTCCTTCAACCGCGCGTCGCTTCCAGTCTGGCGGGTTTGACAGCGCGATCATTTCGCGCCGGCGCGTCTGGTGATCGCCCGTCGGCTCGATGTGCGTGCAAGAATGTCCGGCGCTGCTGCCTCAGAAAATCATCCGGATCGCGATGTCCATCGCGAAGACGCGCGCGTGCGACCGCGCTGATTGCGTTATCATCGATCGCGGGGGTCAGCGGTCGTCTCGCCGCCGAACGCCACGCGTTGCGGAACATTCATCGCAGTTGAGCATTGATACAACCGGGCTTCGACGAAGGCGCGTTGAGCGCAATTGAAACTGCTCGTCAGCAGCTCTGATCTGCAGCTCCGATTTGCAGCTCCGATTTGCAGCTCAATGCCGATCAGGTGGTGCCGCGTGCAACACGATGGTGGTCATGCTCGCCTCCGCAGCGCTGCGTCAGCGCGCGGCGCATCTCAACGATACATCCTCAGCGCGAAATGCATACCCGGCATTCTCCGCGCCGTTCGCCTCGATCGGCGAAGGCGCCGCCCGCCGGCTGGCACTTTTTGTGCATCGCAAAGCTCCGTGCGCGGCGGGAAAGGCGACGAAACGTCGCTCGACTGTCGGGAAAACAACGAGAAAACGAAAGCAAGACGAAAGGGTTTCGCGCCGCGGTATTTGCGCCAGATGATGGGCCTGCCTTGGAATCAGCCAAAAGCCATTCGATTGGCTTGGCAAGCCCGGCGATCCCCACTATTAGGTCGCCGGACCGAAGCCGAGAGGCTATATTCTGATCACGGTCACCGCGGCGGGGCGCGACTAGCGATATTCGCGCGAACAAGGATACGCGGGTTCGAGGAGGTTCTTCGTGCAAGAGACGGGCGTGCATAACGGTGCCTTCGGCGCCGACAAATTCGGCTTAAAAAATCTCAAGGGTGTGCATTGGAATTATGGCGCACCTCAGCTTTACGAGCATTCGCTGCGTAATGGCGAAGCGGTGCTGTCGGCCGATGGCGCGCTTTGCGCGGATACCGGTGAGTTCACCGGCCGCAGTCCGAAGGACAAGTTCACGGTCCGCGACGGCCTGACCGACAAGAGCATGTGGTGGGCCGGCAACCAGTCCATCACCTCGGAGCAGTTCGCCGCGCTCCATGCCGACTTCCTCAAGCATGCCGAAGGCATGACGCTGTTCGCGCAGGACCTCTACGGCGGCGCCGATCCGAAGCATCGCATCAAGACCCGCGTGTTCACCGAGCTTGCCTGGCACTCGCTGTTCATCCGCACGCTTCTCATTCGCCCCGAGGCGTCGGAGCTCGCGAGCTTCGTGCCCGAACTCACGATCATCGACCTGCCGAGCTTCCGCGCCGATCCGAAGCGCCACGGCTGCAAGTCGGAAAACGTCGTCGCGATCGATTTCGCCCGCAAGATCGTCCTGATCGGCGGCTCGCAATATGCCGGCGAGATGAAGAAGAGCGTGTTCACCACGCTGAACTTCTATCTGCCCGAGAAGGGCGTGATGCCGATGCACTGCTCGGCCAATGTCGGCGCCGACGGCGACACCGCGATCTTCTTCGGCCTGTCCGGCACCGGCAAGACCACGCTCTCGGCCGATCCCAAGCGCACGCTGATCGGCGATGACGAGCATGGCTGGAGCGAGGACGGCGTCTTCAATTTCGAAGGTGGCTGCTACGCCAAGTGCATCAAGCTGTCCGGCGAAGCCGAGCCGGAAATCTACGCCGCCAGCAAGCGCTTCGGCGCGGTGCTGGAAAACGTCGTGCTCGGCGCCAACGATCGCGTGCCCGATTTCGACGACGGCTCGAAGACCGAGAACACCCGCTCGGCCTATCCGCTCGATTTCATCCCGAACGCCTCGCGCACCGGCTGCGCGCCGCATCCGAAGAACGTCGTGATGCTCGCCGCCGACGCCTTCGGCGTGATGCCGCCGATCGCCAAGCTGACGCCGGCGCAGGCGATGTATCACTTCCTGTCCGGCTACACCGCGAAGGTCGCCGGCACCGAGCGCGGCCTCGGCAACGAGCCGCAGCCGGAATTCTCCACCTGCTTCGGTTCGCCGTTCCTGCCGCGCGATCCGTCGGTCTACGGCAACATGCTGCGCGAGCTGATCGCCAAGCACAATGTCGATTGCTGGCTGGTCAACACCGGCTGGACCGGCGGCAAATACGGCACCGGCCGTCGCATGCCGATCAAGGTGACCCGCGCGCTGCTCACCGCGGCGCTGAACGGCTCGCTCCGCAACGCCGACTTCCGCACCGACAAGTATTTCGGCTTCGCGGTGCCGACCTCGCTGCCGGGCGTCGAGCCGCACATCCTCGACCCGATCAAGACCTGGGCCGACAAGGTCGAGTTCGACAAGACCGCGCGTGCGCTGGTCGGCATGTTCCAGAAGAACTTCGCCAAGTTCGAAGCGCAGGTCGACGCCGAAGTCCGCGCCGCCGCGCCGGAAGTGAAGCTGGCGGCGGAGTAAGCTGCGCAAGCAATACGCGATTTGAAAAGGCGGCCCGCGTGGCCGCCTTTTTGTTCGTTGCCTTGTTACGCAGCGCGCAACGCTATCTCCCCGTCATCCTGAGGTGCGAGCTCTTGCGAGCCTCGAAGGATGCACGGCCACAGTCGGGCCGTCGACCCTTCGAGACGCGCGCAAGTGCGCGCTCCTCAGGGTGACGGGCAGGAGCTGGAGCGTGCTTCGCTACTCGCTACTCCCCCATCTCCGGCAGCACCGCGTTGCTCGGGGTCTGGCGGTCGGTGATCTGCAGGCCGAACAGGCTGCCGATCAATTCGACGGCGACGCGCGCGGTGCGGCCGCGCTCGTCGAGGAAGGGATTGAGCTCGACGATGTCGAGCGAGCGCACCAGCCCGGAATCGTGCAGCAGTTCCATGATGAGATGGGCTTCCCGATAGGTCGCGCCGCCCGGCACCGTGGTGCCGACGCCAGGCGCCACCGCCGGATCGAGGAAGTCGACATCGAACGAGACGTGCAGCACGCCGTTCTTCGCCCGGACGCGTTCGATGACGCGGCGCGTGAGCACGGCGACGCCGAACTCGTCGATCTGGCGCATGTCCGCGATCGCCACGTTGCGCTGCCGCAGCAGCTTGCGCTCCAGCGGATCGACCGAACGCGTGCCGATCAGGTCGAGCTGATCGGGCGGGATCGAGGCGCGCGGCAGCCCGCCGAGCAAATCGTCGAGACCGGGCTCGCCGCACAGGAACGCAGCCGACATGCCGTGCATGTTGCCGGTGATGGTGGTGGCCGGCGTGTTGTAGTCGGCATGCGCATCGACCCACAGCGCAAACAGCGGCCGGCCCTTTTCCTGCCAGTAGCGCGCGACGCCGTTGATCGACCCCATCGACAATGAGTGATCGCCGCCCATGAAGATCGGGATCGCGCCGGAATGCGCCAGCCAATAGGCGCGCTCGGAGAGCGCGCGGGTCCAGGTCTTCACTTCGTCATAGAACCTGGTGTTGGCCGGCACCGGGCCGTCGGCGACGACCTGGGGGATCGCAAGGTTGCCGTGGTCGTCGACCTGGAAGTCGAGCTGCTCGAGCAGGCGCGCGATGCCGGCGGTGCGCAGCGCGTCCGGCCCCATCAGCGGACCGGCCTGCGACGCGCCGATCTCGATGGGAACGCCAAGCAGGGCGATGCGCGAGGGCTTTGAAGTGTCGGCTTCGGACATGCAGCAGTGCTCCCAAAGGTGTGGAACAGAAGCGACGTACCAATGTTCCCTCAACCCTTGAAATAGGCAATGCGGTCGTAACAGACCAATGTGGATATTTGGCTACGGCTCCGCGCGAGCCGGTGGCCGATCCGCTCGAAACGCCTACGCCTTGAAGTAAGCGATCTGCGTCGTGGTCGCGAGCAGCCGGCCGGACGGCGACCACAATTCGCCGTGCTGGTCGCCGTAGCTCTTGTGGAAGGTCTTGGCGTCGGCTGTGGCGAGCACGCGGGTGGTGTCCTCCGCATCGAGGTCGGCCGCGTCGGCGTGGAAATAGGTCGTCAGCGACACGGTGCCGAACGGCACCAGCTCGTGCCTTGCGTGGAAGACGCGGCCGAAGAACGCGTCCGACATCGACATCAGCGACAGCGCATCGAGCTTGCGCGGCACACGGTCGGCGATCCAGAGCTTTGAATAGGGGCTCGACGGCTGCTGCGCGCCGCCGCCGCCGGCGAACTTCGGCTCGCCCTCGGCGAAGCGGAAATCGTACTGGTTGGCCCAGGTCATCTTGAGCTTCGGAAAGGACCGCAGCTCGTCGAACGGCACGGCGCCCGGAAACCCGGCCGGCTGGTGCGACCAGGACGGGCGGCGCTCGGCGAACACGGCGGTCGCCAGCGTTGCGACCTCGCCGCCGCCCTGCGTCATCTCGACCGACCAGTGCTGGCTCGAGCGGTTGGCCTTGACCAGGCGGACATCGAGATCGAATGCGCCCTCGGCGACCGGCGCGCAGTAGTTGACCGTCAGCGCCAGCGGATCGCCCGCGCGCTGCGGGTGCTGCATCAGCGCGCGCAGGATCGTCGCAGCCGTGCAGCCGCCGAACGGGCCGACGAACGCCCAGTAATCGGGACTGGTCCGTCCCTGCCAGCGGCTGTCGCCGGCGGTCACGGCAGTTGCTTCATCGAAAAGGTGCGGGGTCTTGGTGAGCATGCAGATCTTTCAATATCGACTGGCGCTTCCGTATCGCCATACGCAATGACGAGCAATGACGTTCGTCATGCAATATCGCGAGCAATTGCGCTGATTTCAATGACGTCGGGCGTAATCGATTTCCGTGTCCCGGGATTAGCCCTTCGCCTCGCGCTGGTTGCCGAGCTGCGGCGAGGCGCCCGGGTGCACCGGCACGTGCCAGATGTCCTCGGCATATTCGCGGATGGTGCGGTCGGAGGAGAACCACGCCATGCGCGCGACATTGAGGATCGAGGCGCGGGTCCAGGCGGAAGGCACGCGCCAGCGGGCGTCGATGCCGCGCTGCGCGTCGTAGTAGGAATCGAAATCGGCCGAGACCATGTAGTGGTCGAGGTAGCGCAGCGCGTGCCCGATCGAGGCGAAGCGTGCGGGATCGCCGGGCGAGAACTCGCCGCTCTCGATGGCGCGGATCGCGCGCTCCAGCCGTGGCGATTTGCGGATCGCGTCGCTGGCGTCCAATCCCTGCTTGCGGCGGACCATGACGTCGCCGGCCTCGAGGCCGAAGATCGCGATGTTCTCCTCGCCGACATTGTCGCGGATCTCGATATTGGCGCCGTCGAGCGTGCCGATCGTCAGTGCACCGTTCAGCGCGAGCTTCATGTTGCCGGTGCCGGAGGCCTCCATGCCGGCGGTCGAGATCTGCTCGGAGAGATCGGCCGCCGGTATGATCACCTCGGCGAGGCTGACATTGTAATCGGCGAGAAAGGCGACCTTCAGCCTGCCGCCGAGCGAAGCGTCGTTGTTGACGACCTCGGCGACGTCGTTGATCAGCTTGATGATCAGCTTGGCGTAGCGGTAGCTCGCCGCCGCCTTGCCGGCGAAGATTTTCACGCGCGGCACCCAGTCGCGCCGCGGATCGTCCTTCATCGCGTGGTAGAGCGCGATCGTCTCCAGGATGTTGAGCAGCTGCCGCTTGTATTCGTGGATGCGCTTGATCTGCACGTCGAACAGCGCCGAGGGATCGACCTGGATGCCGTTGCGCTCGCGGATCAACCGCGCCAGCGCCAGCTTGTTGTGATGCTTGACGTCGCGGAAGCGCTTCTGGAATTCCAGATCGCTCGAATGGGTCTCGAGCCGCTCGAGCAGCGAGAAGTCGTCGAGCACGGCCTCGCCGCAGGTTTCGCGCAGCAGCGCGGTCAGCCGCGGGTTGGCCAGCATCAGCCAGCGGCGGAAGGTGATGCCGTTGGTCTTGTTGGTGATGCGCGACGGATAGAGATGATGCAGGTCGTGAAACACGGTCTCCTTCATCAGGTCGGAATGCATCGCGGAGACGCCGTTGATGCGGTGCGAGCCGACGAAGGCAAGCTGGCCCATCCGCACGCGGCGGCCGCTGCGCTCGTCGATCAGCGAGACCGAGGCGCGATATTCGATGTCGCCGGGGAAGCGTTCCTCGGCGAGCGCCAGATGGGCCACATTGATGCGGTAGATGATCTCGAGATGCCGCGGCAGCAGCCGCTCGAACAATTCGACCGGCCAGGTCTCGAGCGCCTCGGGCAGCAGCGTGTGGTTGGTGTAGGACAGCGTCGCGACCGTGATCTTCCAGGCCTCGTCCCAGCGGAAATTGTGCAGGTCGACCAGGATTCGCATCAGCTCGGTGACCGCAAGGCTCGGATGGGTGTCGTTGAGCTGCACCGCCGCCTTCTGCGCGAGGTTGCGCAGGCCGCCGTCGGAGGCGAGATGCCGCTTCACGAGATCCTGCAACGAGGCCGAGACGAAGAAATATTCCTGGCGCAGCCGGAGCTCGCGGCCCGCCGCGCTCTCGTCGTTCGGATAGAGGAATTTGCAGATCGCTTCCGCGCGGGCCTGCTCGGCGCTGGCCGAGACGTAGTCGCCGGTGTTGAAGACGTCGAGCTCGAGCGGGTCGGGCGCATGCGCCGACCACAGGCGGAGCGCGTTGACGTGCTGGCCGCGCCAGCCGACGATCGGCGTGTCGTAGGCCATGGCCTCGACGGTTTCCGCCGGGTGCCAGGTGGCGCGGTCGCGGCCGCGATCGTCGACATGCTCGACATGGCCGCCGAAGTGAACGTTGTACACCACCTCCGGCCGCTGGAATTCCCAGGGATTGCCGAAGGCGAGCCACTCGTCGGGATATTCCTGCTGCCAGCCATGGTTCATGATCTGGCGGAACAGCCCGAAATCGTAGCGGATGCCGTAGCCGGTCGCCGGGATCGCCAGCGTCGCCATGCTCTCCATGAAGCAGGCCGCAAGCCGGCCGAGGCCGCCATTGCCGAGCGCCGCATCCGGCTCGCATTTGCGCAGGTCCGAGAGATCGACGCCGAGGTCGCCGAGCGCCGCCTCGAACAGCGGCAGCAGTCCCATATTGTTGAGCGCATCGGTGAACAGGCGCCCGATCAGGAACTCGAGCGAGAGATAATAGACGCGCTTGGCGCCGGCGTCGTAGCTCTGCTTCTCGGCCGTCAGCCAGTGGTGCACGATGCGGTCGCGCAGCGTCAGCGCCGCGGCCTTGTACCAGTCGCGTCTGGTCGCAACGGTGGCGTCCTTGCCGATCGCAAGCCGGAGCTTGGCCAGGATCGCGCTCTTGATCTCGGTCAGCGCCAGCTCATCGATCGGCTGGTTCAATGCCGGGTAGTTTGTCTGTTCCTGCAACGCGCCCAATCCCTGCCGTTCAAACCGGAACATGATGCGATGATGCGCATCATGTCCTCATCTCATTGGTCGAGCATGGGTTCCCCCGGAAATCCCGGTTCCGCGGCCTTCCGATCACGCTCCGGCGCAATGATACCCGCCTTGCATGGCAATCGAAACCGTCAGGGACGGTGCCATACACAGCGCTGCCGTGATTTTATGCAAGGACCGGGCCGCTTCGGGAACCTTCCGGACCAGCCGTCATGGGTGCTACGATGGCGCTGCAGAAGCCGGGATTTCGCGACAATTGACCGGAGGATGCGTGATGAGACTCTTGATCGAGATCGCGGCCGCGGCGTTGCTCGTGGTGTGCATCACGGCGACCAGCGCAGCCGATGCAGCGGGCAAACCGGGCCGCAGCGCCGACGGCCTGAGTTGCGGCTTCAGCGTGGCGCAGAACGCATCGCCCGCCGCGCGCTGCGCCGCCATCAAGCGGCAATGCGGCGGCAAGTTCTACGCAAATGCCTGCGGCGACAAGCTGCTCTCGGCGGCGAACTAAGCGGCCGCGCAACGCGCTTTCACGCGCAATCCGAAACACCGTGGTGATACGGATTTTCAAGGCTTAACGGAGCCTTTACAAACACAGCTGTCGCTCGTGGGGCGGGCACATTTTTCAGCTCCGACGCATTTCATTCCGAAGCCATTTTCAACGGGCCGCTGACTTGGTCAGCGGCCCGAATTGCTTTAGGGGCTGTGTGTCAGCTTTTTCATGAGGCAGTCACCGCGATTCGTCGCCCCGGCGAAGGCCGGGGCCCATAACCACAGCCATCAGAGAAGATGGGACAGGTCGCCCCACTCCGGATTGTCTTTCTCGATCAGGCGAGTCTTCCAGTCGCGGCGCCATTCCTTCAGCGCTTTTTCCCGTGCGATCGCTTCCTGCGGTGTGGCGTAGACCTCCACGTAAACCAGTCGCGTAACGCCGTATTTCTTGACGAACTGTGAGCCGCGTCCAGAGCGATGGAGCGTAAGCCGATTGCAAAGATCGTTGCTGACGCCGACGTAGAGCGTCCCATGGCGGCGGCTCGCGAGAATGTAGACGTAATAGACTGCGGCATTCATTTCGGGGCACCGATCACGTGAGATGTCCGACAGCGGTGGTTATGGGCCCCGGCCTTCGCCGGGGCGACGCCTGCTGATGCCATCAGAACGAATTAAGAACACTTTAGCAAGTCTTTGATATATCATTGTGATTCGGCGCCTGTGCCGACACAACATCTATGGTCTCTCAGCCTCCGCGAGGACTACATGTCCACCATCGCCTTCGATCAATTCGCTCTGACCCGGATTGCCGATTTCGCGCGGTCGCTATCGCGGCTGCACCAGGCCTCGCGGCGCCAGCCGATCGATGACGACCAGCTCGATCGCGAGTTCAACGCGGTCTGCATGTCGATCTGGGGCTACACCACGGATGATTTCAGCGACGAGCTGTTCTCGGACGAGGACCACGCCTGGCTCGATTCGCTCGATGAAGCGCATGCGCGGATCTTCGCCGGCGAGCAGGGTTATGATCTCGTCGACGATCACGGCATGCTGACAGACTGGTGGGGCTATTGCTGGATGATCCTCGCCGAGAAGCGCGGCATCCTCAATCCGGAGAACCGCGCGGCCGCGCGGGCCGCGATCGAGGAGAAATACATGGCCGCGCCGAACGTGATCGGCGTGATCGTGGCGCGCTGACAGGCGTTCAGCTCGAAGCCGTCAGTTCGCTTCGGCGCGCTTGGCGGGCTTTGCGGCGTTGCCCTTCGGCGCAACAGACGACGGCGCCGACGGTGCGACATCGCGGCCGGTTTCAGGCAGCGGCGCGTCGCCCGCGATCTCGGCGCTGACGGGGGCGACCTTCATTTCGCCGAGCCGCGCGCGGACCGCCGTGGTCAATCCGGGATAGGAGGCGACCGGCGTGAAGTCGAACGACTGCTCGTTGCCGACGCGGATGCCGGTGTAGGCGACGAGGCCGTCGGTGGTCGCGATCACGTCGCCGGCACGCAGCGAGGCATCGAGCGCGAGGTCGACCGGCGCGAGCCCGGCCGGGTCGCGGCCGTTGCAGGTGCAATCAGCGCGCAGCGCCTTGCGATAGGCGAAGGCATTCTCGCTGTCGGCGTAGCGTTCGCCGGCGGTCGATGCGGCGCTGTCGATATGGCTGCCGTAATAGACCTTGGTCGCGCTCGCCGGACAGAAGGCCTGGCAAAGCTGCGCCGGCGTGGCGTTGCCGCGCATCGTCAGCGGAAAATATTTGCCGTCGCAGCTGCGCACGCAATACGCCGGCCCGGAACCGGCCACGCGCGGCGCCGAGATGGGCGCGGACGGCTGCCGTTCAGCCTGCTGGTTGAGGCCGAACGGGTCGGCGAAGAAACTGGCTTGCGGCGGTGCCTGCCGGTTCTGTTGCTTCTGGGAACCGCCGAAGAAGAAGTCGAGCAGCCCTTCGGCTGACACAGGCGCGGGCACCACCAGGATGGAACCCGCAAAGGCTGCGGCGGCAAGCATCACGCGGCGCCGCATGCGCCGATCACTCAACTCTGTACGCAACGCCAACTCCACCCGACGCGCCACGCCGCGGCGACAAGCTGCCCCGGCGGACTCACCTTAAGGCGGGATGGTAAACGAGCGATTGATTTGGGGTGACGGCGTCACATGAAACGCGCACCGCGCGGACTGCCTTTCACCTCGCCCCGCTTGCGGCGGGCTATCGCATATGGGGTTTGAGGTGCAACGGCATCGGTACTGCGCTCCCTCTCCCGCTTGCGGGGGAGGGTTAGGGT
>NZ_JBXEJO010000078.1:0-47297 GCF_056837965.1 Bradyrhizobium ferriligni | reverse complement strand
GCGTCGTTGCGAAGACGGTGACAAAAAAGCCCAGTCTCGCCGGGGAGAGCACGTATAAGCCGTAACCCATCGCGCAGGGAAAGCCGGGTTGTTTCCGGTTACACCTGTGGTCCTACCCCCGTGCTTTCTACCTTTTGCACGGGGCCCATGGGTGCGATCGGCACCCGGCTTTCCCTGCGCCCTCTTCAAGAGAGAGGGCGAAACGAAATGCAAAGCTCGGACAGATCATGTCGCGAGAATGCGAAGTCGACTCACCAGCTGTGTCACCTACTCGGTGTCGTCCCGGCGAACGCCGGGACCCATAACCCCAAATGCAGATTGTTACGCAACGCTGGAATGCCGAGTCGCATCCAACAAGATCCGCCGCGGCGTATGGGTCCCGGCCTGCGCCGGGACGACGATCGGGATGTAGGCCGTGCCCACACATTCGGTGTCGTCCTGGCGAAAGCCAGGACCCATTACCCCAAATCTCAATTGATGCGCGACGCTGGGGCCGCGAACACGTTCATCACCGAATGCGGTGGTTATGGGTCCTGGCTTTCGCCAGGACGACGAATGGAGGGAGCCCGTTCATAGGCCGGCGCCGTCATCCCCCAACATACCCTCACGACAACTTCCGCCGGCTGCGCGAACGCAGTTGCTCGTCGGCCTCCAGGCGGGCCATCGCGAACAAGCGCTCGAGGACTTCGAATTTGTGTCGCCGGGCGAGTTTGGCGAGTTCGGTCGCGGCGGCTCCGATCAGGACCAGAGCGTCGTCCGGGCCGCCCTCCCCAGCTGTCTCGTCGCCCGCCGGTCGCCGCCGGCCGGATTCCTTGCGCTTCCGGCCGCCCCCTGTGCTGCTCAAAAGGCCTAATCCGATTCCCACCCCATATATAAAGAGATACGCCCTTTCCGGCCGCAACTCTAGGACGCATTTTGCAACCCTTGGGATAGAAACTCCACAGCTTGGCCCCGCCCTTCAATATCTGGCGATTTGACAGGGACCGCCCCAGCACCCATGTTCGCCCCGACACGGCGGGCCGCGAGTCTAGCGGAATCCGCCTTCAAGTTTTCCCATAAGCTATTGGAATGACATGAATATCGTCATTGTGGAGTCGCCGGCCAAGGCCAAGACGATCAACAAATATCTGGGATCCTCCTACGAGGTCCTGGCGTCGTTCGGCCATGTTCGCGACCTCCCGGCCAAGAATGGTTCCGTCGATCCCGACGCCAATTTCCAGATGATCTGGGAGGTCGATGCCAAGGCCGCGAGCCGGCTCAACGACATCGCCAAGGCGCTCAAGGGTGCCGACCGCCTGATCCTCGCAACCGACCCTGATCGCGAGGGCGAAGCAATCTCCTGGCACGTGCTGGAGGTGATGAAGGAGAAGCGCGCGCTGAAGGACCAGAAGGTCGAGCGCGTGGTGTTCAACGCCATCACCAAGCAGGCCGTCTCCGAGGCGATGAAGGCGCCGCGCCAGATCGATGGCGCGCTGGTCGACGCCTATATGGCGCGTCGGGCGCTGGACTATCTGGTCGGCTTCACCCTCTCCCCCGTGCTGTGGCGCAAGCTGCCCGGCGCCCGCTCCGCCGGCCGCGTGCAGTCGGTCGCGTTGCGGCTGGTGTGCGACCGCGAGCTCGAGATCGAGAAGTTCGTGCCGAAGGAGTACTGGTCGCTGGTCGCGACGCTGCTTACGCCGCGCGGCGACGCCTTCGAGGCGCGGCTGGTCGGCGCCGACGGCAAGAAGATCGCACGGCTCGACATTGGCTCCGGCGCGGAAGCCGAGGATTTCAAGAAGGCGATCGAGGCCGCGCTGTTCAAGGTCGCGACCGTCGAGGCCAAGCCGGCGCGGCGCAATCCGCAGGCGCCGTTCACCACCTCGACCCTGCAGCAGGAAGCGAGCCGCAAGCTCGGCTTCGCGCCGGCGCACACCATGCGCATCGCGCAGCGGCTCTATGAAGGCATCGACATCGGCGGCGAGACCACCGGTCTCATCACCTATATGCGAACCGACGGCGTGCAAATCGCCCCTGAGGCGATCACGCAGGCGCGCAAGGTGATCGGCGAGGACTATGGCAACGCCTACGTGCCGGACGCCCCGCGCCAGTACCAGGCCAAGGCCAAGAACGCGCAGGAAGCGCACGAAGCGATCCGCCCGACCGATCTGTCGCGTCGCCCGGCCACCATCGGCCGAAGGCTCGATGCCGATCAGGCGCGGCTCTATGAATTGATCTGGAAGCGCACCATTGCGAGCCAGATGGAGTCGGCCGAGCTCGAGCGCACCACCGTCGATATCGAGGCCAAGGCCGGCTCCCGCGTGCTGGACCTGCGCGCTTCCGGCCAGGTCATCAAGTTCGACGGCTTCCTCGCGCTCTATCAGGAAAGCCGCGACGACGAGGAGGACGAGGATTCGCGCCGCCTGCCCGCGATGAGCGAGGGCGAGACCGTGAAGCGCCAGAGCCTCGCCGTCACCCAGCATTTCACCGAGCCGCCGCCGCGCTTCTCGGAAGCCTCACTGGTGAAGCGGATGGAAGAGCTCGGCATCGGCCGTCCCTCGACCTATGCCTCGATCCTGCAGGTCCTGAAGGACCGCGGCTATGTCAAGCTCGAGAAGAAGCGGCTGCACGGCGAGGACAAGGGCCGCGTCGTGGTTGCGTTCCTGGAGAACTTCTTCTCGCGCTATGTCGAATACGACTTCACCGCCGATCTCGAGGAGCAGCTCGACCGCATCTCCAACAACGAGATCGCCTGGCAGCAGGTGCTGCAGGACTTCTGGCGCGGCTTCATCGGCGCGGTCAACGACATCAAGGACCTCCGGGTCGCCGAGGTGCTCGACGCGCTCGACGAGATGCTCGGCCCGCACATCTATCCGCCGCGCGCGGATGGCGGCGATGTCAGGCAATGCCCGACCTGCGGCACCGGCCGGCTCAACCTCAAGGCCGGCAAGTTCGGCGCCTTCGTCGGCTGCTCGAACTATCCCGAATGCCGCTACACCCGCCCGCTCGCGGCCGACAGCGCCGAAAGCGCCGACCGCGTGCTCGGCACCGATCCCGACACCGGCTTCGATGTCACGGTGAAGGCCGGCCGCTTCGGCCCCTACATCCAGCTCGGCGAGCAGAAGGATTACGCCGAAGGCGAGAAGCCGAAGCGCGCGGGCATTCCAAAAGGCACCTCGCCGGCCGATGTCGACCTCGAACTGGCGCTGAAGCTGTTGTCGCTGCCGCGCGAGATCGGCAAGCATCCGGAAACCGGGCAGCCGATCACCGCCGGCCTCGGTCGGTTCGGGCCGTTCGTGAAGCACGAGAAGACCTATGCCAGCCTCGAGGCCGGCGACGAGGTGTTCGACATCGGGTTGAACCGCGCCGTCACGCTGATCGCGGAGAAGATTGCCAAGGGCCCGAGCGGTCGACGCTTCGGCGCCGACCCCGGCAAGCCACTCGGCGATCACCCGACGCTCGGCGCGGTCGCGCTGAAGAACGGCCGCTACGGTGCCTATGTCGCGGCCGGCGGCGTCAACGCGACGATCCCGAGCGACCGCACGCCCGACCAGATCACGCTCGCGGAAGCGATCGCGCTGATCGACGAGCGCGCGGCCAAGGGCGGCGGCAAGAAGGCCAAGAAAGCGAAGGCGGAAAAGCCCGCCAAGGCGAAGAAAGCCAAGTCCGAGGCGACCGAGACTGACGGCGACGCCGAGGCCAAGCCCGCCAAGAAGGCTGCATCGAAGAAGGCCGCGGCGAAGCCGAAGACGGATGCGACCAGCAAGGCGCGCGCGCCGGTCGCCTCCGGTGCCAAGACGTCGCCTGCAAAATCATCGGCACCAGCGAAAGCGCCCGCGAAGAAGAGCGCCGGCAAGGCACGAGGATAAGTGAAACGAAAACCCGACCATGGCTTTCCGGGCCGGGACGCCATCGTCGCCTTCATCCGCGCCAATCCAGGCAAGGTCGGCACCCGCGAGATCGCGCGCGAGTTCGGCCTGAAGAACGCCGACCGCGTCGAGCTGAAGCGGATCCTCCGCGAGCTCGCCGACGACGGCACGATCGCCAAGCGCGGCCGCAAGATTCACGAGCCGGCGGCGCTGCCGCCGACCCTGCTGGCCGATATCACCGGCCGCGACAGCGACGGCGAGCTGATCGCCACGCCCGCCGAGTGGGACTCGGACGAGAACGGCACCGCCCCGAAAATCCGCATCGAGACGCCGCGGCGGCCGAAGCCCGGCACCACCGCCGGCGTCGGCGACCGCGCACTGCTGCGCGTCGAAGTCACGGACGAGCAAGACGGCACGCCCTATCGCGGCCGCGTCATCAAGGTGATCGATCACGGGCGCACCCGGATCCTCGGCATCTTCCGCCGCAATCCCGATGGCGGCGGGCGCCTGATCCCGGTCGACAAGAAGCAGGCCGGCCGCGAGCTCAACATCGCCAAGGCCGACAGCGGCGGCGCCGAGGACGGCGATCTCATCAGCGTCGACCTGATCCGCACCCGCGGCTATGGGCTGGCTTCCGCCCGCGTCAAGGAGCGGCTCGGCTCGATTGCCAGTGAAAAGGCGATCAGCCTGATCGCGATCAACACCCACGACATCCCGCAGGTGTTCTCGTCCTCTGCGCTGCGCGAAGCCGAAGACGCCAAGCCCGCGACCTTGCAGGGCCGCGAGGACTGGCGTGACGTGCCGCTCGTCACCATCGATCCGCCGGATGCCAAGGATCACGACGACGCGGTGCATGCGGAAGTCGATCATGATCCGAACAACAAGGGCGGCTTCATCGTCCATGTCGCGATCGCCGACGTCGCCTACTATGTGCGGCCCGGCTCGGCGCTTGACCGCGACGCGTTGCAGCGCGGCAACTCGGTCTATTTCCCTGATCGCGTCGTGCCGATGCTGCCCGAGCGGATCTCCAACGATCTCTGCTCGCTGGTGCCGGGCGAGCCGCGCGGCGCGCTCGCGGTGCGCATGGTGATCGGCGCCGACGGCCGCAAGCGCTCGCATAGCTTCCACCGCGTGCTGATGCGCTCGGCTGCGAAGCTCAATTACGCGCAGGCGCAGGCCGCGATCGACGGCAGGCCCGATGACACCACCGGCCCCATCCTCGATCCGATCCTGAAGCCGCTGTGGTCGGCCTATGAGCTCGTCAAGCTTGCACGCAACGAGCGCGACCCGCTCGATCTCGATCTGCCCGAGCGCAAGATCCTGCTGAAAGCCGACGGCACGGTCGATCGCGTGATCGTGCCGCAGCGGCTCGACGCGCACCGGCTGATCGAGGAGTTCATGATCCTCGCAAACGTCGCCGCGGCCGAGATGCTTGAGAAGAAGGCGCTGCCGCTGATCTACCGCGTGCACGACGAGCCGAGCCAGGAGAAGGTGCACAACCTGCAGGAATTCCTGAAGACGCTCGACCTGCCCTTCACCAAGCAGGGCGCGCTGCGTCCCACGCAATTCAACCGCGTGCTGGCGCAGGTTGCCGGCGAAGACTACGAACCGCTGGTCAACGAGGTGGTGCTGCGTTCGCAGGCGCAGGCCGAATACTCCGCCGAGAACTACGGCCATTTCGGCTTGAACCTGCGCCGCTACGCGCACTTCACCTCGCCGATCCGCCGCTATGCCGATCTGATCGTGCATCGCGCGCTGATCCGCGCGCTCGGGCTTGGCGAAGGCGCCTTGCCGACCGATGAGACCGTGGAGACGCTCGCCGAGATCGCCGCGCAGATTTCCGTCACCGAGCGCCGCGCGATGAAGGCGGAGCGCGAGACCACCGACCGGCTGATCGCGCATTTCCTTGCCGATAAGGTCGGCGCCTCGTTCCAGGGCCGCATTTCCGGCGTGACGCGATCCGGCCTGTTCGTGAAGCTCGACGACACCGGCGCCGACGGTCTGATCCCGATCCGCACCATCGGCAGCGAGTATTTCAACTATGACGAAACCCGCCACGCGCTGATCGGCACGCGCAGCGGCACCATGTATCGGCTCGGCGACGTCGTCGATGTGCGGCTGGTGGAAGCCGCGCCGATAGCCGGCGCGCTGCGGTTTGAGTTATTATCCGATGGTCAGGCAATTCCGCGCGGCAGAAAACGCGACGGCGTAAGGGCCGAGCGCCGTGCCGCCGGATTTGGCAAGGGACCAAAAGGATCAGGCAAGAAGGCGCACAAGGAGCGAAAATCGCGCAACAAGAAGGACCGCAAGCCGGCGCAGCAGAAGTCCGGCAAATCGAAGCGAGGCAAGTCATGGAAGTGACACCGCCGACGGTGGTCTGGACTCGCGAAGCGGCCGAGCCCGAGAAGCGCGACGTGTGGAGCGCGATGAAGCGTGGGTTCCGCTGCCGCTGTCCGCGCTGCGGAAATGGCAGACTGTTCCGCAAGTTTCTCAAATGCGACGGCCATTGCCCGGTCTGCGACCTCGACTTCACGCCGCATCGCGCCGACGATCTGCCTGCCTACCTCGTCATCGTTATCGTCGGCCATATCGTGGTACCGATGGCGCTGTGGATCGAGACTAACTATTCGCCGCCGGTGTGGCTGCAACTTGCGATCTATCTGCCGTTCACGCTGTTCGCATCTCTGGCTTTGTTGCAGCCGGTGAAGGGAGCCGTGATCGGCTTGCAATGGGCCCTGCGCATGCATGGCTTTGACGAGAATCCCCCTAGCGACATCCCGCCGGTCTAGCTAAACCGGGCCGCAAGAAGAAATGAAAGGGATGAAATGACTGAAGCTGCCGCACCCGCCGCTGTCGTCCACCAGGGCGAAAAAGAAGCCGATCATCATGCGTATTTCCGGCCGAAGGATGCCGCGACGCTGATCCTGATCGATCGCTCCGGCGCCAAGCCGAAGGTGCTGGTCGGCAAGCGCCACGACAAAGTGGTGTTCATGCCCGGCAAGTTCGTTTTCCCCGGCGGCCGCGTCGACAAGGCCGACAACCGCGTGCCGGTCGCAGCGCCGATCACGCCGGAGCTCGAAGCCAATCTGTTGAAGGGCAGCCCGAAGATCACGCCCGGCCGCGCGCGTGCGCTAGCCAACGCCGCGATCCGCGAGGCCTGCGAAGAGACCGGGCTCTGCCTCGGCCGCAAGGTCGAGAAGCGGCACAAGCTCGACGGGCCCTGGGCGCCGTTCGCCGACGCAGGTCTCTTGCCCGATCCGTCCGGCCTTTTCCTGATCGCGCGCGCAATCACCCCGCCCGGCCGCGTCCGCCGCTTCGACACGCGCTTCTTCACCGCCGATGCCTCGACGATCGCGCATCGTGTCGAAGGCGTGGTGCATGCCGATGCCGAACTGGTCGAGCTGGTCTGGGTCGAGATCGGCTCCGAGCCGCTCGCCGACGCGCATGCGATGACCAAGAACGTGCTCGCCGAGCTCGACCGCCGTCTCGCCACCGGCCCGCTCCGCCACGACGCGTCGGTGCCGTTCTTCCATTTCTACGGCGGCAAGATGCAGAAGGATGTGCTGGGGGCGTAAGATGATCCTCGTCGTTCCGGGGCGATGCGCAGCATCGAACCCGGAATCCCGAGATTGCGGCGCGAGATTCCGGGTTCATCGCTGCGCGATGCCCGGAATGACAATGTCGAGAGAGCGGCCAAAAACAAAATAATCTTCCCGATGGCGCGCCGCAAAGCGCCTCCCTATCTGTTTCGCTAACGACATCAAGCACGGAACGGGGCAATGGCGAAGCGTCAACTCAAGCTCGGCGCGTTCATGCGGCCGATCAGCATCCACACCGGCGCCTGGCGCTACCCCGGGGCCTGGCCCGACGCCAATTTCAACTTCGACCACATCAAGACGCTGATCCGCAAGCTCGAGGCCGGCAAGTTCGACGCCTTCTTCATGGCCGACCATCTGGCCGTGCTGAACATGCCGATCAATGCGCTGAAGCGCAGCCACACTGTGACCTCGTTCGAGCCGTTCACGCTGCTGTCGGCACTCGCGGCCGTCACCGAGAATATCGGCCTGATCGCGACCGGCTCGACCACCTTCGACGAGCCCTATCACGTCGCCCGCCGTTTCGCCTCGCTCGACCACATCTCCGGCGGCCGCGCCGGCTGGAATATCGTCACCACGTCCAATCCGGACGCGGCGCTGAATTTCGGCCTCGACGATCACATGGAGCACGCCGAGCGCTACAAGCGCGCCCGCGAGTTCTACGACGTCGTCACCGGCCTCTGGGATTCCTTCGCCGACGATGCGTTCGTGCGCGATGTCGAATCCGGACTGTTCGTCGATCCCGAGAAAATGCATGTGCTCAATCACAAGGGCAAATATCTCTCGGTGCGCGGCCCGCTGAACATCGCCCGCCCCGTGCAGGGCTGGCCTGTCATCGTGCAGGCCGGCGCTTCCGATGACGGCAGGCAGCTTGCGGCCGAGACGGCGGAAGCCGTGTTCACCGGCGGCGGCAGCCTGGCCGACGGACAGAAGCTCTACGCCGACATCAAGGGCCGCATGGAGAAGATCGGCCGCGATCCCGAGCATCTGAAGATCCTGCCCGGTGCCTTCGTCGTGGTCGGCGACAGCGTCGAGGAAGCCAAAGAGAAGCGCGCGCTGCTCGACAGCCGCGTGCATTACGACAGCGCGATCGCCTCGCTGTCGGTGATCCTCGGCACCGATGCGTCCGGCTTCGATCCCGACGGACAGTTGCCGCCGATCCCCGAAACCAATGCAAGCAAGAGCGGCCGGCAGCGCCTCGTCGATGTCGCGGCGCGCGACAAGCTCACCGTGCGCCAGCTCGCGCAGCGCGTCGGCGGCTATGGCGGGCTCGCCTTCGTCGGCACGCCGCAGACCGTCGCCGACCAGATGGAGGAATGGCTGACCGGCCGCGGCAGCGACGGTTTCAACATCATGTTCCCCTATCTGCCGCAGGGCCTGTTCGAGTTCGTCGACAAGGTGGTCCCGGAACTGCAAAGGCGCGGGATTTTCCGCACAGAGTATGAGGGGCGGACCTTGCGCGAGAATTTGGGCCTGCCGCGGCCGAAAAATCAGTTCTTCGAGGGGTAATAGGCTCGGAATCGGGGTGATCTTGGCTCAGAAATCCTTGACTTTGGGCGGTTTCTGGCTAGTTTCCCGGCCAAACGCGGGCCGATTTGGCCGGCTCCCGAATTCCCCCGATTTTCGAGGTTTTGCACATGGCCAAGGCGGTCACCATCAAGGTCAAGCTCGTGTCGACGGCCGACACCGGCTTCTACTACGTTGCCAAGAAGAATTCGCGCACCATGACCGACAAGCTGGTCAAGAAGAAGTACGACCCGGTCGCGCGCAAGCACGTCGAGTTCAAGGAAGCCAAGATCAAGTAAGATCGGCTGCTTCCGACGTTTCAAACGGGGCCCTCGCGGCCCCGTTTTTGCTTTCTAGGCTTGCGTCATCCCTCATGATTCCCGGACCAGTCCCGGGCGCAGGGCTCAGATGATCGCAACCTTGGACGAGGGAAACGTCGGCGGCTACTCGGTCGCTTACGGCCGCGAGGACATCTACTTTCCGGTCTATGTCACGGCAGCCCTCGCCGCGATCTTTCTGACCGCGACCTGGATCACGGGCGCGATCTATTGGCTGGCGCCGGCGGCGGCAGCGGGCGGCTTCACCTATTACAACATCCCCCTGCTGGAGGCCGGTCGTCCGACGATCGGGGCCAACCAGTACGGCATCTTCATCCAGGCCTTCGGGTTGATCCGGTGGCGCGCTATCACGCGCATCGACCTCGTCGAGATCGCCGAGCGCGCGATGACCGTTCACGAATTGCAGATCGCACTCAGCGGGCCGCTCGGCAGCGCGCTGGTGGCCGATTGGCGCAAGCGGCCGGCCTACCGGCTGCTGATGCGCCTGCCGTGGCGCATGGACCATCGTGGCGTGGTCCGCGTCAATCTGGAGCCATTCGACCGGACGCCCGACGAGATCCACCGGACGTTCCTCAGGATGTGGCGCTACTATCGGAGCTAACCTTTGAACGCCTCATCGCGCAGATGCGCGTCCGCGATCTCTGCATCCGGATTGTGTGTGATCGTCATGAACCAAATGAGGCTGAAGAACAGCGACCACGCTGTGTTCCAATAGAACCAGTTCATCGGATCACCTCGAACAGCTTAGATCCGCGCCAGCCGGCGAAGATCGCCGGCTGCGCGGAATGCCGCCAAAGTCTACTGCACGACCTCGCCGTGCAGTGCCAGATCCAACCCTTCGCGCTCGATGTCCCGCGTCACGCGAAGCCCGACGAAGAGATTGATCACGAACAGGATGATCAGGCTCACCACGGCATCATACACGAAAACCGTCGCGACGCCGATGCATTGATTGAGGAACTGCCCGGGATTTCCTTCCAGAACGCCTGCCGTTCCACCATACTGCTCGACCGCGAACACCCCGGTCAGCAGCGCCCCGACGATGCCGCCAAGGGCATGGACACCGAAGCAGTCCAGCGCATCATCGTAGCTGAACATGCGCTTCAAGCCGGTGCATCCCCAGTAGCAGCAGACGCCGGCGGCGATGCCGATCGCGAAAGCGCCGACCGGCCCGACGAAACCGGAGGCCGGCGTGATCGCGACGAGGCCCGCCACGGCACCCGAGCAGATTCCGACGACGGTCGGCTTACCCTTCAACGCCCATTCCACCAGCATCCAGGTGAATCCCGCGACCGCCGTGGCGATCTGGGTCACCAGCATGGCCATGCCCGCCTGCATTCCGGCCGTGACAGCAGAGCCGGCGTTGAACCCGAACCAGCCGACCCACAGCAGCGAGGCGCCAATGAAGGTCAGCACCATATTGTGCGCCGGCCCCGTCTCGACGCGCTTGCCTAGCATGATGGCGCACATCAGGCCGGCCACGCCGGCATTGATGTGCACAACGGTGCCGCCGGCGAAATCGAGAACCTTGACATACGCAGCGTCGTTACCCGCCGAGAAGATCCCGTCAGGGCCCCAGACCCAGTGCGCGATCGGCGCATAGACGAAGATCGCCCACAGCCCGATGAACCAGAGCATCGCGGAGAACTTCATCCGCTCGGCAAACGCGCCGGCGATCAGCGCCGGCGTGATGATGGCGAACGTCATCTGGAAGCAGATGTAAACGGACTCAGGAATGGTCGCGGCGAGTGGATTGGGATTGCCGATGCCCCCCTTGCCGATGTCGCTCAGGATGTCCTTGAGGAACATGCGATCCAGACCGCCGATGAACGGCGTGCCGGCACGAAACGCCAGGCTGTAGGTGAGGACGGCAAACAGGATCGTGACCAGGCAGGTGACGGCGAAGCTGGTCATCACGGTGTCGCCGACATTCTTTTTGCGCACCATGCCGCCATAGAACAGGCCGAGCCCCGGGACCGTCATCATCAGGACGAGCGCGACGGACGTGAGCATCCAGGCGGTGTCGCCGGAATTTGGCGTACACTTCTCGAGAACCTTGCCGCCACAGGCAGGCGGCGCCGCCGCATCCTCGGCCAGCGCAAGATCGTTGAACAGTAGGCAAAGGAACGCTACGCCCAACAAGGCAACCACGATTCTCACGAGCTTCTGGCGCGTGTGTGTCGTAGACTCCATCATCAACCTCCCATCACAAGAGAAATGCTGGCGTTCGGAATGGGCGCGACGCGTTCGCAGCGTGAGCGCCGAAGGACAGCGCGTCCGGCTATCGGGATGTCTCGAAGTGCCGCGGTGCGGGTGGCGGGATGCAGCGAAGTCGCAGCGGCATCAGGCCCGACGCAGGGCACAAGGGCCTCCTGCTCGGCGGCGCGGCAAAGGCCGTGGTGCGCAGATGGCTGGAGAATGACGGCGACTAGCCCCATCGCGGCCAGTCCTTCCCAAAGGTCCCCAGGCCGGAACCTCAGCGAGGGTTTCCGGCACGATTTCTAGCCAAATTGAAACAAGATTCGTGCCACCACTGCGCGCCGCATAACACTTTGAAAACGCTATCGCTTCGATCCGTGGCCGGAACTGCACCGCGCTCCATTGCACGCTCTTGCGGCAAGTGACCGGTCAAAAACTAGGCAGCATCTGACGACTGCCCTCGCAAGGAGCAGCCGCCAGCTTGGCGGGGATTCTGAAAGCTAAGCGGTCTTGAGCAGTGGCGGTTGCGCCGGCCGGATCAGCGCGAATGCGAGCTGGACGATGCCGCCGGCAAGGCCCAGCGCGACGCCGATGCGCCAGGCCATGGTGTAGGAGCCGAGCGAGTCGTAAATCAGCCCTCCTCCGTAAGCGCCGAGGAAGCTGCCAACCTGGTGGCTCATGAAGGCAAGGCCCTGGATCATCGCCTGCCAGCGCAGCCCGAACATCTCGGCCACCGCGCCCGCGACCAGCGGACCGACGCCCATCCAGAGGAAGCCCATGATGGCGCCGAACAGCAACGTCGAGCCCGGCGTTGCCGGCAGCATGAAGTACCAGGCGAGCGCCAGCGAGCGCAGGATGTAGATCGCGCCGAGCAGCGCCAGCTTGTTCCAGCGCTGGCCCGCCCAGCCGAAGAACAGCGAACCCAGCACGTTGAAGCCGCCGATCATGCCGAGCGTCTGCGCGCTCAGCATCGGATCGAGCCCGCAGATCGCGAGATACGACGGCAGATGCGTGGTGAGGAAGACGAGCTGCATGCCGCAGACCATGTAGGCGCAGGTCATCACCACGAAGGGTGCGTTGCTGAACGCGGTCTTCGCCGCGGTCGCCGCGGTGGCGTTGCCGATATCGTCAGCCGCGGGCTTCGGCAGCGGGATCTTGTCGACACGGCCGGCGTACAACGCAGCCGGAATCATGAAGACCGAGAGGATCACGAAGCCGGCAAGCCCGACGCGCCAGCCGAAGCCTTCATTGAGCATCTGGCCGATCGGCGCCGACAGCAGCGCGCCGAGCGAGCCCGCGGCGGAGACCATGCCGAGCACGGTCGAGCGTACCGTCTCCGGCACCGCGCGCGCCGAGACCGACATTGCGATCGCATTCGCGGTGCAGGCGAGTGAAAGGCCGATCAGGACACCGGCGCCGATCATGATGGCAACGAGCCCATGCGCCGTCGTCATCAGCACGAGGCCCGCGATGTAGGCCAGCGCGCCGACCAACATGATCGGGCGGAAGCCGTAACGCACCGTCATCGCGCCGGCGACCGGCTGCAGAAAACCCCAGGCAAGGTTCTGAACCGCGAGCGCCAGCGTGAAGTGGGATATCGAGATGCCGATGTCGTGCGTGAGCGGCTGCATGAAGATGCCGAGGCTCTGCCGCAGCCCCATGCTCAGCGTGAGCATGATGGAGGCGCCGATCAGGATGGGAAGCGTGGGACGCAGGACCTGCAACAGGGGCATTGTTCTTGTTCTCCCATAACGGCACGGCACGCGTGCCATGGCCTGCGATTCATGCATGTTTTGGTTACACAGACCTGTGTACTTAGGCTATACAGGGGGCCGACTGTCAAGCGAAGAGGATCACGGCTGGCGCATGGCTTCCCCGCCTCCCAAACAGACCATGAAGGAGCGGATCCTCGAGACCGCCGACAGACTGTTCTACCTGCAGGGCATTCGCGCCATCGGCGTCGACACCATCGCGGCCGAGATCGGCATCAGCAAGCGCACGCTCTACAACCACTTCCCGTCGAAGGATGCGCTGATCGAGGCCTATCTGCAGCGCCGCTTCGTGCAGTCCCGCCCCTCCGACAAGCCGCCGGCCGAGCAGATCCTTGCAACTTTCGATTCGCTGGAGCGACGGTTCTCGGCGAAGGATTTTCGCGGATGCCCGTTCGTGAACGCGGTGGCCGAGCTCGGGCCGGAGGACGAGGACCGCACCTTCAGGAACATCGCAATCGCCTTCAAGGAAAGCCGCCGGCTCTGGTTTCGAGATCTGCTGCGTCAGCTCGGCGTCGCCGACGCCGAGGGACTTGCGACTCAGCTCACGCTCCTGGTCGATGGATCGATCGCGCAGGATCTGGTGCGCGACGATCCGGCGATGGCGCGCGCGGCCAGGGAAGCCGCCCGCGTGTTGCTGGCAAATGCAGGCGTCAAGGTCGGCAGCCCCGCCCCCGCGGGCAAGAAACGCGCCGGATAAATCCGGTTGCGTGCGGAAGTCAGGTTTGGTTGGTTGCGCCGACCGCAGGCCACAGCATTCCCGATATTCCGTCCGGCGAGATTGACAACGACCGCGCAAAGACCTGCTACACACAAGATCTGCGGCACAACAGGGGAACGACCATGGAAGATCTGAAGGTGACGGCCACCGGCTACGATTTCGCGCCGGCGCGCGCTGCCATGCAGCGCTATATCGACAATGATCTCCTGTCCGGCATCTCCTGGACGGTTCTGGTCCGGCGCGACATCGCTGACACGGGCTGCGTCGGATGGGCCGACAAGGAAGCGCAGACTCCGCTGCGCACCGATCACATCTTCCGCGTCTTCTCCAACACCAAGCTGATCACCTCCTGCGCGGCGCTGCTGCTGGTCGAGGAAGGCCGCTTGCGGCTCGACGATCCGATCGAGACCTTCATCCCGCAGCTCAGAAACCGGAAGGTGCTGCGGCCGGGTGCGACGTCGATCGACGATACCGAGCCGGCGCAGCGGTCGATCACCATTCGCCATCTGCTGAGCCACTCGGCCGGCCTCAGCTACGGCCTGTTCGATCCGGGCACCCCGATCTTCAAGGCCTACAACGAGCGCAAGATCCTCAATCCGATGACGACGCTCGCCGACATGGTCGACGGTCTGTCCGATCTGCCGCTGGTGTTCCATCCCGGCTCGTCATGGGAATATTCCGTTGCCATCGACGTGGTCGCACGGCTGGTCGAGGTCGTGAGCGGCCAGCCGTTCGACAAGTTCATCAAGGCGCGTATCCTCGATCCGCTCGGCATGATCGACACCGGCTTCCATGTTCCGGAGAAGGACCACAACCGGCTCGTCGCCTATTACGCGGGCGCCGATCTGATGGATCCGATGAAGCCCGGACTGACGCGCACCGACAACGCACCCTATCCCGGCGCCTATCTGCGCCCGGTGCCGCGCTTCAATGGCGGCGGCGGTCTCGTCTCGACGCTGCATGACATGGTCGCGCTGATCCGCAGCCTGCTGCCCGGCGGGCCGACGCTGCTGAAGCCGGAGACGATCGCTCAGGCGATGACCAACCAGCTCACACCGGGCCAATGGATCCGCTTTGCGATGATGGGCGAGCAGCCCGGCAAGACCTACGGTCTCGCCGGCGGATTGATCCTCAACCCCTCCCCGATCGATCATCCCGACGCCGCCGGCGAGCTCTATTGGGGCGGCGTCGCAGGCACGCAGTGGTGGATTTCGCCCAAAACGGGCATCGCCGGCGTGATGATGGCGCAGCGCCAGATGGCGTTCGTCCATCCGTTCTCGTTCGAGTTCAAGCGCATGGCCTATGACGCCGTAAGACGCGGCCGCTAAGGGCACTTCGTAGCCCGGATGGAGCCAACGGGTCGGCGCGAACGCGCGCCCGATGACAGGCTCCGCGAAATCCGGGAAGCTTGTGCAAGCGGCGCAATACCCCGGATTGCGCTTCGCTGCATCCGGGCTACCAGATCGCACTACGCAGCGGCCGACACCACGCGGTTGCGGCCGTCGTGCTTGGCGCGATAGAGCGCGGTGTCGGCGCGCTTGAGCACATCGGTGACCAGTTCGCCCTTGCGCTCCAGCGTGGTGAGACCGATCGAGATCGTGACGGTGATCCGCTTGCCGCCCTTGTCGACGGTGAAGGGCTCGCCCGCGATTGAGCGGCGCAGCCGCTCTGCGACCATGCCGGCGACATGCAGGTCGGTCTCGGGCATCACGATGACGAACTCCTCGCCGCCATAGCGGCAGGCGAGATCGATGCCGCGGATCGACTTGCGGATACGGACGGCGAATTCGCGCAGCACGTCGTCGCCGGCATCGTGGCCGTAGGTGTCGTTGATCGCCTTGAAGTAGTCGATGTCGAGGATCATCAGCGCCAGCGGCTTGCCGCGGATCGAGGCCTGCTCCGCCAGCGTCGCGAGGTGGCTTTCCATGTAGCGCCGGTTGTTGAGACCGGTCAGCGCATCCGTGATCGCCATCTCGATCGAGTTCTGCACATTGTCGCGCAGATGATCGGTGTAGCGGCGGCGGCGGATCTGGGTGCGCGCACGCGCCAGCAGTTCGTTCTTGTCGACCGGACGCAGCAGATAATCGTTGACGCCGATCTCGAGCCCGCGCATCAGCCGCGTGTTGTTGTCGGCATCCGAGATCGCGAGGATCGGGACCTGGCGCGTGCGCTCCAGCGAGCGGGCCTGGCTGCACAGCCGCAGGCCGTCGTAATTGTCGAGGCTGAGCGACACGATCAGCAAGTCGTAATTGCCCTCGGCGGCGTGGAACAAGGCTTCCGACGGATTGATCTCGACGTCGACGGTATGTTCGGCGGAGAGGATCGGCGCCAACTTCTCGTAGGACGACGGCCGGTCGTCGACAAGAAGGATGCGGCCGCCGGTGCCCTTGTCGGCGATCGCGCTGCGCTCGGGCGCCTGCATGCCGATCTCGAGCGAGGTGATGGCGCGCATGCGCAGCTCATCGGTCATCATCTTCAGCCGCGTCAGCGAGCGCACGCGCGCGATCAGCACGACGTCGGACACCGGCTTGGTCAGGAAGTCATCGGCGCCGGCTTCAAGGCCGCGCACGCGATCGGCCGGGCTGTCGAGCGCGGTGACGATGACGACGGGAATGAAATGGGTCGCCGGATTCGACTTCAGCCGGCGGCAGACCTCGAAGCCGTCCATATCAGGCATCATGACATCGAGCAGGATGATGTCGCATTCGGCGCGTGCGCAGATTTCCAGTGCCTCGCTCCCGTTGGAAGCGGTCAGCACATCGAAATATTCGGCTGACAGACGGGCTTCCAACAACTTGACGTTCGCTGGAACGTCATCGACCACGAGGATACGCGCGGACATTGCACCACAACTCCCCTATCCGATAAAGCGTCGGACAGTCTCAATAAATTTGCCGACCGAGATCGGCTTGGACAAATAGGCTTCGCAGCCGCCCTCGCGGATGCGTTCTTCGTCGCCCTTCATGGCGAAGGCAGTGACCGCGACCACCGGAATCGTGCGCAGATCGGGATCGTCCTTGATCCAGCGCGTGACCTCGAGACCGGAAACCTGGGGTAGCTGGATGTCCATCAGGATCAGGTCGGGGCGCAGCTTGCGGACAAGATCAAGCGCTTCGAAGCCATTGCTGGTGCCCGAAGTCTGATAGCCGTGCGCTTCCAACAGATCGCGAAAGAGCTTCATATTGAGCTCATTGTCCTCCACGATCAGGACGGTTTTGGCCATCCCGTCCCTCCCAAACCCAGGAGACGGGCCCGGCTGCGGTACCTCACGCACCGCGCTCGGGGCGCGTCGAAAATGTGAATTCAAACTAGCGCCAGAATCGCTCTAACCCGTTAACCCGAAGTCCAACTTCCGCAGCGTGGTTTCCGTTGCTTGAACACATGCGGAAGACTCGGGCATGATGGGCCTCTCAATAGAGACCATAAGTTAACGGAAAGGCAAACCGGCGCGTTGAAAAAGCCTGTTCACAACCCCCGGGAAGTTGCTGAAATCGTTGCGATTCAGGCGCTCGGCTTCATTGCTGGTGATCCCGAGCGGCTGGGCTTGTTCCTGGCCGAAACTGGAATCGGTCCAGAGACGCTGCGGAACGCCGCGTCCGATCCTCAATTTCTTGCGAGCGTGCTCGATTTCGTGATGCGCGACGACGCCACCGTGAAGGCGTTTGCCAAGGCCTCCGAACTGCACCCGACCAACATCGCTGCCGCCCATCAGGCGCTGGGCGACCCGAAATGGGAGCGCGACGTGCCGTGACGACGGCAGCGGCAGCTTCCGACGGCCCCCTCAGTTTCTGCCGAGACTGCCTCGGCGATCTCGATATCAAGGTGAAGCGATGCAGCCATTGCGGCTCGCCGCGGCTGGTGCGTCATCGCGCCCTGCCCGCGCTGGCGCTGGCGCATATCGACTGCGACGCGTTCTATGCCACCGTCGAGAAGCGCGACAATCCTGACATCGCCGACCGCCCGGTCATCATCGGCGGCGGCAAGCGCGGCGTGGTGTCCGCCGCCTGCTACATCGCCCGCACCTACGGCGTCCGCTCGGCGATGCCGATGTTCAAGGCGCTGGAACTCTGCCCCGACGCGACCGTGATCCCGCCGGACATGGCGAAGTATGTCCGGGTGGGACGCGAGGTGCGGCAGGCGATGCAGGCGCTGACGCCGCTGGTCGAGCCGCTGTCGATCGACGAGGCCTTCCTCGATCTCGCCGGCACGCAGCGCGTCCACGGCATGATCCCGGCCAAGGTGCTCGCCAAATTCGCCCGCGATGTCGAGCGCGACATCGGCATCACGGTGTCGGTCGGCCTGTCCTGCAACAAATTCCTCGCCAAGATCGCCTCCGACCTCGACAAGCCGAGGGGCTTTGCCACGCTCGACCAGGACGAGGCGCGCGAGATGCTGGCCGCCAAACCGGTCGGGTTCATCTACGGCGTCGGACCTGCGACGCAGGAGAAGCTGGTGCAGCGCGGCTTCCGCATCATCGCCGACCTACAGCGCGCCGACGAAAACGAATTGATGAAGCAGTTCGCGAGCGAAGGCCGCCGGCTGTGGCGGCTGGCGCGCGGCATCGACGACCGGAGCGTGGTCGCCGATCGCGGCGCCAAGACGATTTCGAGCGAGACCACCTTCGAGACCGACATCCGCGACTTCGCAACGCTGGAGAAACTGCTCTGGAAACTGTCCGAGAAAGTCTCGGCGCGGCTGAAGACCAGCGAGCTCTCGGGCTGTACCATCACGCTGAAGCTGAAGACCGCGGACTTCCGCCAGCGCACCCGTTCGCAATCGATCCAGACCCCGACCCAGCTTGCCGCCAAGATCTTTGCGGTCTCGCGCGAGATGCTCGCGAAGGAAATCGACGGCACCGCCTTCCGCCTGATGGGCACCGGCGTCAGCGCGCTGCGCCCGGGCGCGCAGGCCAATGATTCCGACATGCTCGACCGCCGCTCGGCACACGCCGAACGCGCGATGGACAATCTGCGCAAGAAGTTCGGCAATGCCGCCGTGATCAGGGGCATTGCCTATGAGGGGCCGCAGAAAAACGCGGAGGAGTAATTCATCGTTGACGTCATCCCCGCGCAAAGGCCTCGCCTTTGTCGCTGGAGGTGCGAGCGGAGCGAGCCTCGAAGGATGACCGGTAAGACTCGGGCCGTCGCCCTTCGAGACGCGCGCGATGCGCGCTCCTCCAGCGACAACGGCAACGCCGTTGCGCGGGGGTGACGGTACTCAGCGTGACGATGCCCCCTCAATCAGCGACCGCCACCGCCTCGATCTCGATCAGCCATTCCGGCGCCGCAAGCGCGGTGACGCCGACCAACGTAGAGGCCGGCGGCTCCATGCCCTCAAAGAACGCCGAGCGTGCCTTGCCGATGATGGGACGGAGCTCCGGCTTGTAGCCGACGACGAAGGTCGTGATCTTGACGATATTGGAATAGCTGGCCCCGGCGGCCTTCAGCGCCATGCCGAGGTTCTGCATCACCTGCGTCGTCTGCGCGGCGAGATCGCCGGCGCCGACCACGCGGCCCTCCTCGTCGACCGACACCTGTCCCGAAATGTAGATCGTGCGCGCGCCCGAGGCGACGACGACGTGGGAGTAAGCCGGATTGTGATGCAGGCCGCTGGGGCGAAGATGGTTGAGCTCGCTCATGGTGTGCCTCCCTGACACGCGTGTTTGTAGGAAGCCTACTCGTGTCGGACGGTTACGGCCAGAGCGGTGTCGTGGAGTGCTCGGGCCTGCTCCGCTGTCGTCCCGGCGAAAGCCGGGACCCATTACCACAGGGTCGCGTTGTTGAAGGAAGCTGTGGCCCCAGCGTTGCGCAATAATTCACCTTCGGTGGTTATGGGTCCCGGCCTTCGCCGGGACGACAGCGAGGGCTGGCGATACTCAGCCCCCTCACTTGCAGGGCTTGGAATCCCTGACGTCGAACTTGTCCAGCGCGCCCGAGATCACGAAATCGTTGTAGTCCAGTACCAGCGCGCGGGAGACGCCGTTCTCGTAGAGCTCGAACGACATCGCGTAGACCGGCGTCTGCTCGCCGTCCTTCGCGCGCGCGTCGCTGTCGTAGTAGCTCACCGTCACCGGCCAGCGCGTCATGGCCTTCATCGCATTGCTCGCCGTCGACGGATCGGGCGATGACGGCGCGCGGTCGCCTGCGATCGGGCGGCCGATCACGGTCAGCGTGTTGTAGATCTTCTCGCCGTTGTCGGAGCCGTCATAGACGGTCTGCTCGAGCACCGATTTGCCGTCGCGGGCGGCAGCGATGATGTGCTGGATCTGCTCGGTCGGGAACACGATCTTGCCGTCGATATTGAACGTCTTCTTCACCGGCTGGGTCAGCTTCACGGTGATATGATCGCCGACCCGCTCGGCGATGCCGTCGACCGGCGACGATTCGCTGTCGTTCATCCGCGTGTCGATCTTGAAGCGGTAGCTTTTGCCCGACGCGTCCTCCCAGGACGTGGAGCGAAGATCTGATAGCGTCACCTTGCCCTCGCCGCTGTCGAGCTCGGACACCTGGCGGAATTCGGAGGTATAGCCTTCGCAGGAGTTGCCGGAGAAATTGTAGAGGATGCGCCCGCGCGCATCGCTCACCGAGTTGGAGCCGCGCGATTTCACGAGGCTCAGATCGTAGAGCGCCTGATGCGCGAGGAACGGCCCGCTTGCCGCAGCGACCGCGGCCCCCTGAACCAGGCCGGATCCTGCGGCAACGGCGATCGCAAACACCAGGGCACGCGACGGAGTCCGGAACGGCAGGGTCATGTGGTTTCCTCAAGGAGGCAGGGATTCGCCACAATAGTGACGGTGGTATTGCGCCGCAACTGGGGCAAGTCTGACAAAATGGCAATGTACGCTGCGAAAATGCCGTCATTTTCGGCAGCTTTCCGTGCGATTCGGCACCTCATGGCCGCGTTGCCCTCACCTTACCGTCGCTTGCAACCGGCGGCACGATGCGCGAAACAATCGAAACAAACTTGGCCCTGACCGCGTTTCAGGCTTTGTGCAATCAAATTTGGGGGACCAAAAAATGGCGGGTACCGTCGAACAAAAACTGGCATCACAGGGCATCACGCTTCCCGAGCCGACCTCCCCGGTCGCAAACTATGTCCCCTTCGTCCGCAGCGGAAACCTCCTGTTCGTGTCCGGCCAGGTCTGCTTCAACGCCGAAGGCAAGCTGATCGCCAAGGGCAAGCTCGGCGCCGGCGTCACGCTCGAACAGGGCGCCGCCGCCGCCCGCGGCTGCGCAATCAGCCTGCTGGCCCAGATCAAGGCCGCGCTCGGCGACCTCGACAAGGTGGTGCGCGTGGTGCGGCTCGGCGGCTTCATCAATTCGGCGCCCGACTTCTTCGACGGGCCGAAGGTGCTGAACGGCGCTTCCGACCTGATGGTCGAGGCATTCGGCGACAAGGGCCGCCATGCCCGCACCACCGTCGGCGTCGCCTCGCTGCCCGCGGACGCCGCGGTCGAAGTCCAAGGCGTGTTCGAAGTCGCCTGATCGATGCGCGCTCCTGATTGGCTGACGAAGCGGCCGGTCGCCCATCGCGGCCTGCATGATGCCGCGCGCGGCATCATCGAGAACATGCCGGCCGCGGCCACCGCCGCGGTCGCCGGCAACTTCGCCATCGAGTGCGATATCCAGCTCACCGCCGACGGCGAGGCCATGGTGCATCACGACGATGCGCTCGGCCGCCTCACCGAGGGGTCGGGCCTGCTGGCGACCAAGACGGCGGCCGAGCTGAAGACCGTCAAGTTCAAGGACACCGCCGAGCAGATGATGACGCTCGGCGATCTCTGCGCGCTGGTCGCCGGCCGCGTGCCGCTGGTGGTCGAGGTGAAGAGCCATTTCGACGGCGACCGCAGACTGGTGCGGCGGATGGCCGAGGTGCTGGGGTCCTATTCCGGCCCGGTGGTCGGGATGTCCTTCGATCCCGACCAGGTGCTGGCGCTGCGCGAGATCATGCCGAACCTGCCGCGCGGCATCACCGCCCAGCGCACCTATGACGACGGCCATTGGGACAAGCTGACGCCGGCGCAGCGCGATAGCATGCTGTACCTGCGGCACGGCTTTACGACCGAACCGCATTTCGTCGCCTATTGGGTCAACCAGCTGCCGGCGCCGGAGCCGTGGATCGCCCGCCACGTGTTCGGCTGTCCGCTGCTGGCCTGGACCGTGCGGACCGCGGAACAGCGCGAACGCGCGGCGCGCTACGCCGACCAGATGATTTTCGAGGGGTTTGTGCCGGGAACCTGACATGTCCGAGACATGCCCCTTGCAGTCTTGAACTCGTCGCTGCGACGCACGATGTTGGCGAAGGTTGGTCGTCATCGGCGATGGCGGAATGCGGGGCATGATCCGGAAGTGGAGCCAGCTGTTCCGGAAAGATCATGCTCAAACGAGGCACCGGTCTTCATTCTCGATGGCGTCTTCTGAAATCACCCTAGAGGCTGTAGCTGACATCGGCGGCATTCCGGCCGCCGAATGGGACGCCTGCGCCAATCCCAAGGCGGACGCGGACAGCATCCACAACCTCGACACGCTGGCCTCGCCCGGCTCCGCAAACGATTGCCAGACCGCCGCAAGTTCGAGCTATAACCCGTTCGTTTCCCACGCCTTTTTCGCCGCCGCCGAAGCCTCCGATTCGGCCTGCCCGCGGACCGGCTGGGGCCCGCGGCATCTGATCGCCAAACTCGACGGCCGGATCGTCGGCGTCGTGCCCTGCTATCTGAAATCGCACTCGCAGGGCGAATACGTGTTCGACCGCGGCTGGGCCGAAGCCTATCACCGCGCCGGCGGCAGCTATTACCCGAAGCTTCAGGTGTCCGTCCCCTTCACGCCCGCGACCGGGCCGCGGCTGTTGATCCGCGACGGCGTCGACCGCGAGGTGATCGGCTCCGCGCTGGCGCGAGGCCTGCGGGCACTCTGCAACGCCACCGAGGCCTCATCCGTGCATGTGACGTTCGCCCGCGAGGACGAGGCCAGGTTCCTCGGCGCCCACGGTTTCCTGCAGCGGACCGACCAGCAGTTCCACTGGCACAATGAGGGCTACAAGACCTTCGACGACTTTCTCGGCTCGCTGAACTCGCGCCACCGCAAGGGCATCAAGCGCGAGCGCCGCGAGGCGGTTGCCGCCGGGATCACCATTCACTGGCTGACCGGCGCCGACATCACCGAGGACGCCTGGGATGCGTTCTTCGAGTTCTACATGGAGACCGGCTCGCGCAAATGGGGCCGGCCGTATCTGACCCGAGAATTCTTCTCGCTGATCGGCGAGACGATGAGCCGCGACGTGCTGCTGGTGATGGCCAAGCGCAACGGACGCTGGATCGCCGGCGCGATCAACTTCATCGGCTCGGACACGCTGTTCGGCCGCAACTGGGGCGCGATCGAGCACCACCCGTTCCTGCATTTCGAGGTCTGCTACTACCAGGCGATCGATTTCGCGGTTCAACGCGGGCTCAAGGTGGTCGAGGCCGGCGCGCAGGGCGAGCACAAGCTGGCGCGCGGCTACCTGCCGCAGACCACCTATTCGGCGCATTTCATCGCCGATCCCGGACTGCGCAGGGCGATCGCCGATTACCTCAAGCGCGAGCGCGATTATGTCGCCGAGGTCGGCCGTGAGCTCGCCGAGGCCGGCCCGTTCCGCAAGACGGTCGACGACGACGCTTGACGTCTCCGCCGCCGCCTAGGCAATAAAGCAGCATCATCGAGGAGCCGCCACCATGCCCGCCGCCTACGACAGCAACAACATCTTCGCAAAGATCCTGCGCGGCGAGCTGCCCTGCTACAAGGTCTATGAAGACGAGCACGTGTTCGCCTTCCTCGACATCATGCCGCGCTCGCCGGGGCATACGCTCGTCATTCCGAAGGCCCCTGCCCGCAACATCCTCGACATCAAGCCCGACGACTACGCGCACGTCGCGCGCGCCTCGCACAAGATCGCCGCCGCCGCGATGAAGGCATTCGAGGCCGACGGCATCACCGTGCAGCAATTCAACGAACCAGCCGGTGGCCAGGTCGTGTTCCATCTGCACATGCACGTCATGCCACGCAAGGACGGCGTCGCGCTGCTGCCGCCTGCGAGCCACAAGGAAGATACCAAGGTGCTGGAGGCGAGCGCGGCAAAGCTGAGCGCGGCGTTGAAGTAGGCCACGGCGCCATTCCGTAGCCCGGATGAAGCGCAGCGCAATCCGGGAATCTCTGCCGCGTCGTAAGACCACCCCGGATTTCGCTTCGCTCCATCCGGGCTACGGATCCTACTCCGTCTCAAAATCCCCCGCCTGCGGCGGGGCCAGCGGGGTGAACTCGCAGCGGTCGGGCTTGACGTCGATCAGCGGCGTCTCGTCGAGGCAGTCGAGGCCGCGCACCAGGATGACGTTGCCCTCGACACCGACCAGCTTGACGATCGAGGTGCCGATCGGGTTCGGGCGCACCGGCGAGCGCAGCGAGAAGGTGCCGCGGGTGTTGCCGTTGTTCTTCGGGCTTTGCAGCACGATGTCGCGGCGCGACTGGTGCAGCCAGTACAGCACCTCGAGATTTGAATAGAAACCGACGCCCTTAATCGCGGCGACCCAGGGCTCGAAAATCTCGAGCCGGCACACCGGGCCGTCGTGCCGCCCCTGCCGCGGCGTCGCCAGCCGCGAGGTCCAGGGCGTACGGATGCGGCCGATGAAGACCAGCCCGGCATCGCGCGCCGTCGGCATGTCGACGGCGATCTCGCCCTGGCGCAGTTCCATTTCACGTACCATGTGTCAATCCAGCGATATGTTCAGCGCCTTGACCACGCCCGCCCATCGCGCGCGATCGGTATTCACGAACTTGTCGATCTCGGCCTGGCTCTTCGCATGCAGCGGCGGGAAGCCGATCTTGACCAGCGAAGCGCGGAACGCTTCGTCGTTCAAGGCCCGGTCGAGGCTCGCCTTGATCTTGTCGGCGACGTCGTCAGGCACTTTCGACGGCGCTGCGATACCATACCAGACGCTGACCGCATAATCGGGATAGCCGCTCTCGGCGATCGTCGGCAGATCGGGCAAATCGGGGATGCGGTCGGTCGAGCTGACGCCGAGCGGCCGCAGCATGCCTGATTTGACCGGCGGCAGCGCGGTGCCGAGCGTGTCGAACATCAGCTGGATGTTGCCGGACAAAAGGTCGGTCAGCGCGGGTCCTGCGCCCTTGTACGGTACGTGGGTCATCTCGACGCCGGCCATCTGCTTGAACATCTCGCCGGCGAGATGAACCGTGCCGCCGGTGCCGGCCGATCCGAAATTGAGTTTTCCGGGATTCTTCTTGGCGTAGGCGACGAACTCCGCGATCGTCCTGGCCGGCACCGAGGGATGCACCTCCATGATCATCGGCGCGTCCGTGATGACGGACAGCAGGCGAAAATCCCTGGCCGGATCGTAGGGCAGCTTCTTGTAGAGCAGCGGATTGAGCACGAAGATCGAGGCCGCCGTCACGAACAGCGTGTAGCCGTCGGGATCGGAGCGCGCCACGGCCTCGGCGCCGATCGCGCCCTGCGCGCCGGCCTTGTTCTCGACCACGACCACCTGTTTGAGATCGCGCCCGAGATATTCGCCGACGATGCGGCCGAGCACGTCGGTCGGCCCGCCCGCGGCATAGGGCACCACGAGCTTGATCGGTCGCGTCGGATAATCCGCGGCACGCGCCGGCAGCGTCGCCGCCAGCAACGCCGTCAGAGCAACAATGAATAGCGATGATGCGCGCCGCTGCATGCCGTTTCCCCGTTGTCTTGTTCTTGGGGAGCGAGAGTAGCGGATAATGCGGACGCCGCAATCAGCCGAGCCAGTATTTGCCTGCGATCATGACGATCTCGCCCGCGATCACGCCGGCGAAGATCGATTTCCTCGCCAGCATGAACACGACAAAGCCCGCGGCGACGGCGCCGTAGCGCAGCCAGTCCGGCACGCTGGCGAGCGCGCCCGGCGGCTGCACCACGATCTGCGCGATGATACCGGCGAGGATCGCGGTGGCGACCGCCCTCACCCAGACCAGGAGCTCGGAATTCTCGTCGATGCCGCCGCCGAACCACAGGCCGAGCATGCGCCAGATCTGGTTGGGAATGACGCCCGCGACGAACAGGATCGCGAGCGCGTGCCAGTCGCCAATGAAACCGCTCATGCGCGCGCCCCGACGATGCCCGCCCTCGCCCGGTGCACGGCATAGGCAATTGTGCCCGCGACGACGCCGCTGACCAGGATGTCGACGCCGCTGTTCAGCATCGCCGCCAGCGGGAACAGCAATAGGCCGAGCACCAGCGCGATGACATCGGCGAGCTCGCGGCAATTGCGCGCCGTGGAGAACAGGAAGGCGAGCGGCGTCAGCATCAGCATGCCGGCGGCGAACAACGGCGTGAGGTTGGCCGCGAGCATGTAACCGATCATGTTGGCGATCAGGCAGACCGTGACCAGCCCGCAGCCGAGCCCGTGGATGAAGGCGATCCGCCGGTTGCGCGGCACCTGCGGCAGGAAGCGGAAGCACTCGACCCACAGCGTGACGGCGGTGAGATGCGCCACCAAGATCAGATGCCGCCGCTTGGTCTGTTCGGTGCGCATCATCGGCAACACCGACACCACCATCGGGAACAGGCGGATCGCACTGACGGTGACCGCGATTGCCGATTGCAGCACGGTGGCGCCGGAGCCGAGCGTCGTGATCACGATGATCTGCGCAGGACCGGCCCAGACAAACGCCGTGCTTGCCAGGGTCCAGCCCAGCGAGAAGCCGGAATCATGCGCCAGCGCGCCGATGCCGAGATAGGTCGCAAACAGCACCAGGGTCAGCACGGTCGCGCCGATCGACCGTGCGCCCCACAGGAAGGCGCGGAACGAGGTGTGCCATTGCGGAGAATCGAGCGGAGGAAGCGCCACGGGGAACCGGATGGTTTTGCAATCGCGGCGGATTAGGGCGCGGACAACGCAGGGTCAAGCAAGAGACGGCACAGCGCTGCTATGCAGTAGCCCGGATGGAGCGAAGCGCAATCCGGGACACTCTCACCGATTGCAAAAGCGGCCCCGGATTTCGCTGGCGCTTCATCCGGGCTACGGGATCAAAGCAATCACGCCCTGTTCTTCAGCACAAAGCACGCCCCGCCCGCCTTGCGGATACGATTGCACAGGCCGTCGGCCTCGGGGCGCGTGTCGGCGCCGATGCGCACCTGGTAGAAGGTCGCGCTGCCGCGGGTGCGCAGCCGCGAGCTCAAGAGGCTCGGATCCTGGTCGCCGATCACGTTGGCGAGGCGCTTGATGGCGCGGGCATACATCGCCAGCGCCTTGTCGCGGCTGAAGCCGGCGGCAAGCTGCACGCCCCAGACCTTGGCGGCCGACAGCGTGATGTGCTGCTCGAGCCCAGCGACGAACGGATTCGGCGCGCGCTTCAGCAGCGCCATCAGCTCGCGGCAGCTCGTGGTCGGCGCGCGCTGCGGCATCTTGCCGTTGCGCCCGGCGGCGGCCCAGTCGTCGACGCTGGAGCCGGTGATCGCGGAGACGTAATTGCGCGTCTCCTGCGGCATGTAGCCGGAGCCGGCGAGCCAGTCCTGGATCCGGCGCGGGCCGGCATTGTAGGCTGCCGCCGCGAGGCCGAGATTGCCGAACTGGCTGCGCAGCTCGCTGAGGAATTCGGCCGACTTCGGCAGCGCCTGGACGGGATTGAAGGGATCAAGAAGCCCGCGCTCATTCGCCGTGCCCGGCATGAACTGCGCAATGCCCTGCGCGCGCTGGCCGTTGCGCGTCATCGGACCAACCGCATCGGCTTGGAAGCGGCTCTCCTGCCAGATCACGCGTGCGAAGAATTCGAGCGGCAGGTCGTTCGCCCGCGCCGCCGACTCGATCATCAGGCACATCGCCTCGCGGGTGTCGCTCTCGCGCGCGTCGTCTGCGGGTTTCTCAGTCGTTGCCGCAGGTTTCTCGGCCTGTGTGGCCGGCGTATCCTCGGGGGGTGCAGGTTTCTCGGCCGATGGCGCAGCCTGCTCTCCCGGCGGTGGCGCAGGCGGCTCCGCCGGCGCCGCGGCGGGTTTCTCGGCGGGCGCGACGGGCTTGTCAGCGGGCGGCGCTGCGGGCTGCTCGGCGGATGGCGGGGCTGCGGCAGGCGCGTCCTCGGCGCCGGCGCCGACCGGCGACACCAGCAACACAAGCATGACCCATGCGGCGCAACGACCCGTTCGCATCGCAAATCTGTTCCCGCGCGGCGTGGCTTGACACCGCAAGCTCGTGGTCTAGCTATGGACTGAAATGATGGCGCGCAAAAGGGAGCGCAAAATGGCCGCAGCATCCGACGATCAACTCGGTTTTGCCCCCGACGACGACGCCCCGATCGGCTACATGAAGCGGACCCGCGATTATTATGCGGCGATCGGGTACACCACCCCCTATCGCTGGGCGCATTACACCTTCGCCCCGTTCCAGCCCCTGAAGAAGCCGCTGAACCAGTCCCGCGTCGCCATCATCACGACCGCGGCGCCGTTCGATCCCGCCAGGGGCGACCAGGGTCCCGGCGCAAAATACAATGGCGGGGCCAAGTTCTATGCGGTCTATGACGGCGGCACGTCAGAGCAGCACGATCTGCGGATTTCGCACATCGCCTATGACCGCACCCACACCACGGCGACCGACAGCGGCACCTGGTTCCCGCTGGCACAGCTCAAGCGCCTCGCCGCGGCCGGCACGATCGGCGAAGTCGCCCCGCGCTTCTTCGGCGCCCCGACCAACCGCAGCCACCGCGTCACCATCAAGACCGACGCGCCCGAAATCCTCAAGCGTTGCCGTGACGACAATGTCGACGCCGCGGTGCTGGTGCCGAACTGCCCGGTCTGCCACCAGACCGTCAGCCTGGTGGCGCGGCACCTCGAGGCCAACGGCATCTCCACGGTCGTGATGGGCTGCGCCAAGGATATCGTCGAGCACGCCGCGGTGCCGCGCTTCCTGTTCTCCGACTTCCCGCTCGGCAATTCCGCCGGCAAGCCGCAGGACGTCGCCTCGCAGGCGTTCACGCTGGAGCTGGCGCTGCGCGTGCTGGAGTCCGCGCCCGGCCCGCAGACCACGGTGCAGTCGCCGCTGCGCTGGAGCGCGGACGCTGCCTGGAAGCGCGACTACAGCAACGCCGATGCGCTCAGCACCGAGGAGCTGGCCCGCCTGCGCCGCGAGTTCGACGCACAGAAGGAAGTCGCCAAGGGGCTGCGCGTCGCGTAAGGCTCGCCGTTAGACACGATCGCTTGGCCAATTCACGGTGTCATCGCCCGGCTTGACCGGGCGATCCAGTATTCCAGAGACACCAGCCAGTCACGGAGAAGCCGCGGCGTACTGGGTCCCCCGGTCAAGCCGGGGGACGACAAGTGGAGGCGAAATGCTTGCTCTCGCTTCTTGTCAGCCATGGGCGCGGACAAGCCCGGTCATGATGAAGCTACCTCTCACGGCCGCCTCTTAGGGCTAACTCAACTCGGCGGGTCTGCCGCGACCCGTACGGCGGTGAGCATACCGGTCCGTTCGTGGCAGCCGAGATATTCGAAGAACTGCTCGTCGGCGGCGGCGACGGTGACCTCGTGATACAGCCTGAGCTTGGCGTTCGGCCCCAAGGTCGAGAGATACTTCATCGCCGCGCCAAAAATCCGGACATGGGTCGGGTGCGACTCCGCCCAGCGCTCCAGCGCCGCAAGGCTCTTCCACCAGCTCTGGCCGTAGGACTTTTCGGTCGGCCTGCCCTCGGCATCGACGACGCGCATGTAGCGGTTGGCGTAGCAGCCGATCGGCACGCCATCGTCGCGCAGGAAATCCATGCCCTCGCGCAGCACCGGCTCGACATCGTCGAGATACATCTTGCGCTCCGATGTTTCGGTGTCGCTCCAGTCCTGGCCAGAGCGGATCAGGCAGAGATTGTCATGCGCAATCACGCGGATGCGTGCGCCGTCGCGGATCGCGCGCGGCTCGCCGCCTGGCGTCATCGCGTCGGTCTGCGACAGCGGGATACGGTCGCGCATGCCGCCCCAATAGGCGTGCTCCTGCACCTCTCCGCTCATGCCGTCGGCAAGCACAGCGACGCCCTCCGGACGGCCGAGCGACGAGAACAGCGTCTCGTAGCGCGCAACATGCGGCCGCAGCACCTCGATGAAGCGGCCGACGCCCTCCGTGGCGCCGCTGCCGGTCCAGGCCTCGCGCGCGCCGTCGAACCAGGCGTCGAAACGCCCGGCGTCGTCCCAATAGGCGACCGAGACGACGTTGGTGAAGCCGGCCTGGTCGACATATTGCGCACGATCCCAATGCGTCGGGCCGTTCTCGCCGGCAAAGCGTTTTGCGATCGATGCGAGGGCCTCGTTCGCCGCGGCAGTCAGTTCGCCGCGAAACTGCACGCCGAAATAGGCCATGATCACGCGTGCGACCGCGGGCTTGTGGCGTGCGACGAAGGACGGATAAGGCGGCGCATAGTCGTCGGGCACGCGACGATGACGGGTCCGCTCTGTCTTCAGGTGAGAGGGAATCGCGGATTCCATGGCAGTCGCCTCCGGTTGGATGTCGTGCGTTCAGCTCGCAGCCGCGTCGATCTCCTCAAGGCTGTCGAGCGGCAGCGCGAAATGCTCGACGCGCTTCGAGGGCTTCTTGTTCAGCAGCAGACGCGTGACATCGGGGCGCGAATAGTGCCCGGCCGGATCGGCGGCGTTCTTGGCGATCCCGATCGCACCGAGATCGATGTCGGCGAGCAGCAGCCCCTCCTGCTCGGGCGGCAGCTTCTCGGCGATCGAGCTGCCGTCCGGCCCGTAGATCGCGGCGTGGCCGCCGCCGACATGCAGCAGCGCGTGCTTGTCGTCGCGGTCGCACATCTCGTCGACCATCGCCTGCGAGACCGTGGCGCAGGGCGCCAGGACGAAGCACGAGCCCTCGACCGCATAGACCCGCGAGGCCGCGTTGTTGACCTCCCAGCCGAGCGCCGGCGCGAACGGATCGTACAGCGAGAAGCTCGGCCAGGCCGCAACATGGACCTGCTCGTTTTGCGCATACATCGCGTATTTCGACAGCGGCTGCAGGTGCTCCCAGCAGCACAGCGCGCCGAGCCGGCCGATGCCGGGGCGGTCATGCACCGCAAGATCGCTGCCGTCGCCCTCGCCATAGACGGTGCGCTCGGCATGGGTCGGCCGCAGCTTGCGCCGCTTGGCGATGGTCTCGCCGTCGGGCCCGATCAACCATTGCGCGAGATAGAGGCTGCCGCCGTCGCGCTCGGACAGGCCGAGCACCGCGGTCATGCCGGCCTTCTTCACCGCGAGCCGCAGCTTCTCGGCCTGCGGGCTGTCGTAGCTGAGCGAGTTGTCGAAATAGCGCTGCACGAAGCCGCGCCCGATCGCCCAGGCCGGCGAGTCCAGCCAGATGTACCAGGGATAGCCGGGGATGAAGGCCTCGGGAAACGCGATCAGCTTCGCCCCTTTGGCGGCTGCCTCCTCGATCAGCGCGATGGACTTGGCGATGGAGGCGTCGAGGTCGAGCCAGGCAGGTGCGGCCTGCACCACCGCAACGCGGTATTTCGGATGTTCGATGCCCATGATGTCCTCCTCACGGCCGACGCTTCCGGCCGGTTCGTGCTTGATCGGCCATGGCGGCCTCTGACATCATGCTGCACCGGGACCGGGCACGCCGTTCGACCAGGACGGAAGGAAAATTCGACTGCGGAGGAGATTCCCGAGCCGCCCCCGGTATGAAGCTTGCTTTGTTTGCGTGGCCAGCGTTTGCACTCGTGAAGGGAGGAAATCATGCCGGCCCTGTTCACCACGGAAGACGCGCCCACCCATCGGCGCCTTGCGCTCTGGCAGGACATCGTCTGCGACGTCTTCGTGCAGCTCGATTGCAAGTCCGATCTCGGCGGCGCCTTCCACGGCGCCATCACCAGCGCGCAGCTGGGCGCCGCGAAGTGCTCCGTTGTCTCGTCGAGCCGGCAGCGTGTGCTGCGGACGCCGTCGCGGATCGCACGCGCCAGCGAGGATTTTGTACTGTTCGCGCTCGGCCGGAGCGGCGCGGGCGCCGTGCTGCAGGACGGCCGTGAGACCGTGATCCAGCCCGGCGAGTTCGCATTCTACGACACCACCCGGCCCTATGAATTGCGCTTCAACGCCGACTTCACGCAGACCATCTTCCAGGTGCCGCGCGCCATGCTGCACCGGCGCTTCGCCGGCACCCAGGGCTTAACTGCGACTACGTTCACATCGGATCGTCCCGTGCAGCGGCTCGCCTGGCAGTTCATCGCGGGGCTCTCCGAGATCGCCGACAAGCTCGATCCTGACAACGCGATCCGCCTCGCCGACCAGGCTGCCGACCTGCTCGCGATGGCGATGAGCGAGCGGCTCGGTGGCGCCGCGCTGCCCGCGTCGACCCACCGCTCCGCGCTGCTCTATCGGCTGAAGGCGCATGTGCTCGCGCATCTGCCGAACCCCGAGCTCAGTCTCACCGAGACTGCCGCCGCGCTCGGCATCTCGCCGCGCTACGTCAACAGCCTGCTGGCCGACGAGGACACCTCGTTCCAGCGCTTCGTGCTGGCGCAGCGGCTGGAGCGCTGCAAGCGCGACCTCGCCTCGCCGGCGCACGCGCATCGCCACATCGGCGAGATCGCATTCGCCTGGGGCTTTAACGATCTCTCGCATTTCGGCCGCGTGTTCCGCGACCATTACGGCCTGTCGCCGCGCGACTGGCGGCAAAGCCGGCTGCCGAACTAAAGCATTTTCGAGCGAAGTGGATACCGGTTCGCCTTAAGAAAACGCGCCAAAGGAAGAAGCCAAAGCCCGGGGGGTCTTTGCGGCGCAAAAAATACCCGGGAATCCGCACCCTCGCAGAGCAAACAATTTACACTAACTGCAACGGGTTCCCCCGGTGCCCTTCTTTTCGCTGAGGCGGACCGGTACAGTCGTGCCGTTCATTTGGAGGATTTCCCATGCAGGACCGGCGCCAGAGCGTACGCGACAAGGTGTTTTATGGTGCGGTTGCGGAGATCAATGAACGCGGCTCGACGATGGACTGCGTCGTCCGCAATATCAGCGAAGGCGGTGCCTGCGTTGAATTTGGCGATGCTGTGCATCTGCCCGAAGAGATGAATCTCAGCGTCGCACGCAAGGGCCGCTCGTTCCTGGCCCGCCTGATCTGGCGCCAGGCCAACAAGGTCGGCCTCGCCTTCCGGATCATGACCTCGGACACACCGGTCAGCGATCTCGACGAGCGGGTCCGCCGCAGCGAAATTAAGAAGCGGCAGCTGCAGCGGCGCATCAACGATTTGCTCGGCCAGGGCTGAGCCAGCTCCGCTGGTAGCCATCGTTTCCGTCGCGGCCGGCATCCGGCATTCGGGGTTGCAAAGGCTGGGCTAATCCAGCATGCGGTAATCCCCGCAACGCCGGAACCGAGAGCCACTCCACGACATGTCGTCCGCGATCATCGAGCATCCCGACGGGCTGCCGCAGCCGCAGCGCAATTGGGCCATTCTCACGATCGCGCTCGGCCTTGTGATGGCTGTCGTCGACGGCTCGATCGCCAACGTTGCGCTGCCGACCATTGCCCGGGATCTGAACGCCAGCCCCGCGTTTTCGATCTGGATCGTCAACGGCTATCAATTGGCGATCACGATCTCGCTGCTGCCGCTGGCCTCGCTCGGCGAAATCATCGGCTATCGCCGCGTCTATCTGGCAGGGCTGTTGCTGTTCACGCTGGCCTCGCTGTTCTGCGCGCTGTCGCATACGCTGCCGCTGCTGACGGTCGCCCGCATCCTGCAGGGGTTTGGCGCTGCCGGAATCCTCAGCGTCAACACCGCGCTGGTCCGCTTCATCTACCCGCATTCGCAGCTCGGCCGCGGCATCGGCGTCAACGCGCTGGTGGTCGCGATCTCGGCCGCGGTCGGCCCGACCATCGCCTCGTTCATCCTGGCGGTCGGGACCTGGCCGTATCTGTTTGCCATCAATGTCCCGCTCGGCATCGTCACGCTGGCGCTGGGTTGGCGCTTCCTGCCGCACACCAGGCCGGCGGTTCACGCCTTCGACTGGCAGAGCGCAGCGATGAGCGCCATCGCGTTCGGGTTTGGCATCAGCGCGATCGACAGCGCCGGCCACGGCGGGGCGCTGTATCTCTGCGCGTTGGAGTTCGCCGTCGCCGCGGTCGCCTCGCATTTGCTGTACCGGCGGCAGCAGCACCTGCCCTCGCCGCTGCTGCCCGTCGACCTGCTACGAATTCCGATCTTCGCGCTCTCGATCGGCACCTCGATCGCCTCGTTCTGCGGCCAGATGCTGGCCTTTGTCGCAATGCCGTTCTATCTCGAGAACCATTTCGGATATTCGGCGGTGCAGATCGGCCTGTTGATCACGCCGTGGCCGATCGCGGTCGCGTTCGCCGCCCCGCTCGCGGGCTGGCTGGTGGAACGCTATCCGGCCGGCCTGCTCGGCGGCATCGGCCTGCTGCTGTTCGCGACCGGATTGGGCACGCTGGCCTTGATGCCGGTCAACGCCACGCCGATCGACGTGATCTGGCGCATGGCGCTCGCCGGCGCCGGCTTCGGCCTGTTCCAGACCCCGAACAACCGCACCATGATCGCCGCCGCCCCGCGCGAGCGCTCGGGCGGTGCCAGCGGCATGCTAGGGACCGCGCGCCTGCTCGGACAGACCATCGGCGCCGCCCTGGTGGCACTCTTGCTGGCGCGCTATCCGGCTGACGGCACCCGGATCTCGCTGATGGTCGGCGTCGGCTTTGCCGTCGTGGGCGCCGTGCTCAGCACGCTAAGGCTGTCCTCGGCCGGCAGCCGCGGCGCCGAGCGGGTCCGGGTCCATGAGGGCCAGCGCCTGAAGGGCGAGTGACGCCGCATACAATGCGGATCGCATCGGGCCCTTCACCGCGGCAAACAAAAAGGCCGGCTGTTCAGCCGGCCTTTTCGTTTGGGTGTTCGCTCGCGCCTCAGACCTTGACCATCGGCCCCTTTGAGGCCGGCCCCTTGGTGCCGCCTCCGCCGCCGTTGGGACCACCCTTCGGCGGCTTGCGCTTGCGCGGCGGCAGGTTCTCGGGCTTCGGCGTGACCGGGCCCTCGACATATTCGAAGCCGATCTTGTCCTTGGCGGTCGCCTCGTCCTTGACCAGGATGACGCGGACGTGTCCGCCGCCCTTGAGCTGGCCGAACAGCACCTCATCCGCGAGCGGCTTCTTGATGTGCTCCTGGATGATGCGCGCCATCGGACGTGCGCCCATCTGCTCGTCATAGCCGTGCTCGATCAGCCAGGCCTTGGCAGGCTCGGACAGCTCGATCGTGACGTCGCGGTCGGCGAGTTGCGCCTCGAGTTGCAGCACGAACTTCTCGACCACCATGCCGATCACCTCGGCATTGAGGTGCGCGAAGGAGACGATCGCATCCAGCCGATTGCGGAACTCCGGCGCGAACTGGCGATTGATCGCCTCGTGATCGTCGCCTTCCCGCTTCGAGCGGGTGAAGCCGAAGGCCTGCCGTGCAAGATCGGCCGCGCCGGCATTCGTGGTCATGATCAGGATCACGTTGCGGAAGTTGACCTGCTTGCCGTTGTGGTCGGTGAGCCGGCCATGATCCATGATCTGCAGCAGCACGTTGTAGAGATCCGGGTGCGCCTTCTCGATCTCGTCGAGCAGCACCACGCAATGCGGATGCTGATCCACGCCATCGGTGAGCAGGCCGCCCTGGTCGAAGCCGACATAGCCGGGAGGCGCGCCGATCAGGCGCGACACGGTGTGCCGCTCCATGTATTCGGACATGTCGAAGCGCAGCAGCTCGACACCGAGCGACGCCGCGAGTTGCTTGGCCACCTCGGTCTTGCCGACGCCGGTCGGACCCGAGAACAAATAGCTGCCGATCGGCTTCTCCGGCTCGCGCAGGCCGGCTCGCGCCAGCTTGATCGACGCCGCCAGCGACTCGATCGCCTTGTCCTGGCCGAACACCGTGCGCTTCAGGGTCTGCTCGAGATGCTTCAGCACCTCGGCATCGTCCTTCGACACGCTCTTCGGCGGGATTCGCGCCATGGTCGCGATCGTGGTCTCGATCTCCTTGATGCCGATCGTCTTCTTGCGCTTGCTCTCGGCGACCAGCATCTGCGCCGCGCCGGACTCGTCGATCACGTCGATCGCCTTGTCGGGCAGCTTGCGGTCGTGGATGTAGCGCGACGACAGCTGCACCGCCGCCTCGATCGCCTCATTGGTGTATTTCAGCCGATGGTAATCCTCGAAATAGGGCTTCAGGCCCTTGAGGATCGCGATCGCGTCTTCCACCGTCGGCTCGTTGACGTCGATCTTCTGGAAGCGCCGCACCAGCGCGCGGTCCTTCTCGAAGTGCTGACGGTATTCCTTGTAGGTGGTCGAGCCCATGCAGCGGATCGTGCCCGAAGCCAGCGCGGGCTTCAGCAGATTGGACGCATCCATCGCGCCGCCGGAGGTGGCGCCGGCGCCGATCACGGTGTGGATCTCGTCGATGAACAGGATGGCGTTCGGATGCGCCTCCAGCTCCTTCAGGACCTGCTTGAGCCGCTCCTCGAAATCGCCGCGATAGCGGGTGCCCGCGAGCAGCGTGCCCATGTCGAGCGAGAACACGGTCGCGGCCGCCAGCACTTCCGGCACGTCGCTGTCGACAATGCGCTTGGCGAGGCCTTCGGCGATCGCGGTCTTGCCGACGCCGGCTTCGCCGACGAACAGCGGGTTGTTCTTCTGGCGGCGGCACAGCACCTGGATCGCACGATTGATCTCGGCATTGCGGCCGATCACCGGATCGATCTTGCCGTCGCGCGCCTTCTTGTTGAGGTTGACGCAATAGGTCTCGAGCGCTTCGCCCTTCTTCTTGGCGTCCTCGTTGCCCTTGGTCTCGGTTTCCTCGTCGACGCCGCGCACCGGCCGCGCCTCGGACACGCCGGGCCGCTTGGCGATGCCGTGGCTGATGTAGTTGACGGCGTCGTAGCGCGTCATGTCCTGCTCCTGCAGGAAGTACGCGGCATGGCTCTCGCGCTCGGCGAAGATCGCGATCAGGACGTTGGCGCCGGTCACTTCCTCGCGACCGGACGACTGGACGTGAATCACCGCGCGCTGGATCACGCGCTGGAACCCGGCGGTCGGCTTCGCGTCATCGGCGCCGTCAGTCACCAGGTTTTCGAATTCGGTCTCGAGATAATTAACGAGGCTCGTCCTGAGCTTGTCGAGATCGACGCTGCAGGCCCGCATCACAGCCGCCGCATCCGAGTCATCGATCAGCGACAGCAGCAGATGTTCGAGCGTCGCGTATTGATGGTGACGCTCGTTTGCGATCGCCAATGCACGGTGCAGCGACTGTTCAAGGCTTTGGGAAAAAGTTGGCATTCGCGTCCTCTATGGCCCCCTGCCATCATGATCGCCATTACCGGGTCAGGCAATAACAACCTTCGTGATCGCCTTTGATATAGTTACGACGGATCGTGGCGAAAGACCGGTCCCGCGATGATGGTTTTCTTCTAAATTCGGGGCATCGGGGCGTCGCGCGGCGGCGCCCCGTGATCGTACGGGAACGCCGTTCACCACCATCAAAAACCGCGATGCAAGACCCGTTCCGCGCCCCGCGGCGGGTCAGTCGTTCCAGCGAGCTATTTCTTTTCCATCACGCATTGCAGTGGGTGCTGATGCTTGCGCGCGAAGTCCATGACTTGCGTCACTTTGGTCTCGGCGATCTCGTAGGTAAAAACGCCGCACTCGCCGATCCCGTGGTGGTGAACGTGCAGCATGATCTTGGTCGCCGCCTCGGCGTCCTTGTTGAAGAATCGTTCCAGCACGTGAACGACGAACTCCATCGGCGTGTAGTCGTCGTTCAGGATCAGAACGCGGTACAGGTTCGGGCGCTTGGTCTTCGGCTTGACCTTGGTGATGACCGAGGTCGACGGGCCGCTGCCCGTCCCATTGCGGTTGTCATCATTGTTCATTTTCGGCGCCGGCGCGGCGGCCACCGCCGGCATCGACGAAACCGGCTCGGAAATCGGGACTGTCAACGTGGATCGCAACATGGCTCAGGCGTTCGAATTCCCCAAGGGAAACCGGATGGCGGGAAACCGGATGGCAATTGGACGGTGGTCGCGACTGCCGCAAGACTGATCGCGGAACCCCCAGCAATGCTTTCCAGATTGCCGCTCCCGGTCCGATCCGGCGGCCGGATCGACCTCCCGAATATGGGCCTCGCGAGGCCCTGCCGCAAGCGCGGACCCGGCGCGGCCCACCGGTCCGATTCCCGGCGCGGCAACCCTCGGAAGGTTAATCATTTCTGCCTGATTTGACAAAGGAGTCGGGCGGCCAATTTAGACGTCATTGAGGATAGCCAGCGCTTTTGCCCGGCTTTTGAGCCTCCCCCACGCCACCCTGCCGGGTTTCCCGCGCCCGATTCACCATCTGTTTAGCGGCGCCGGTCGAGATGCCACCGCAATTCATTTCGACGAGAGTGCCATGCTTCGTTCAGCCATTTCCGATCGCATCTGCGCGGTTGCTCGCCGGTTTTCCAGGGCAAATAACGGCAATGTCGCGGTGATCTTCACCTTCGCAATGCTGCCGCTCCTCGCTTTCGTGGGAGCCGCGATCGACTATACCCGCGCCAACAACGCCCGCTCCGCGATGCAAGCGGCGCTCGATTCGACCGCGCTTATGCTGTCCAAGGATCTGACCATGGGCAACATCACGGCTGCGGAGATCCCGAGCAAGGCGCAGACCTACTTCACCGCGCTTTACACCAACAAGGACGGCCAGGGCATTTCCGTCACGGCCAACTACACCACCCCGACCTCGAGCGCGGCGGCCAACATCCTGCTGGGCGGATCCGGCCACATCAAATCCGATTTCATGCAACTGGCCGGTTTTCCGACGCTGGGTTTCAAGAGCTCGACGACCACCACCTGGGGCAACGTCAAGATGCGCGTCGCCCTCGCCCTCGACAACACGGGATCGATGTCGCAGGACGGCAAGATCACTGCGCTGCGCAACGCCGTGGCCGGAACCGGCGGACTGATCGACCAGCTCAGCGCGCTGAGCAAGAACAATGGTGACGTCTACATCTCCGTCATTCCGTTCGCCAAGGTCGTCAATGTCGGCACCAGCAATGTCGGCCAAAGCTGGATCGACTGGACCGACTGGCTCAACCCGCCAACCACACAGCCCGCCAACGGCACCATGCAGGCGAGCCTGCCGATGAACTGGCACGCGGTCGGACCCGGTGCGCGATGCCCCTGGACCAACAGCAATGGCGGCTTCACCTGCACGAAGAACCCGACCAGCACGTCCAACACGAACTACATCCCCTCGAGCGGGACTTATTCCGGCTACATTTGCCCCAGCGTCGATGCGAACTCGCACACGCGCTACAATGGCTGCTGGGTGAGCACCGCGGCTGGCACCGGCGTGTTCTGCAGCGGGTCGAACTCCTGTGCATGTCCGACGGACTCCTCGGGCAACGCGGTGTCCGGCTGCAGTTGCAAGACGACCAGCGGCGTCTATCAGTGCACCGGCAAGCTGTATACCCACGACTGGACGCAGCCGGGCCCCAACGACACGGTGGACAATACGAGCCAGCCCCGGGTCAGCGCCGTTGTCGGGTGGACCAACAACCAGTGGACCTCGACCAGTCAGACTCCGACGGTAAAGAACGACTGGCGGCAGGCCTCTACCAATCCGATCGGCAACTGGACGGGCTGCATCACGGACCGCACCCAGCCGAACGATGCGACCGGCGTGCTGCCGGCGTCGTCCGACGTCACCACGCTGTTCCCGGCCAACGAGTACTATGAGAACAGCACCTTCTATTGCAACAGCAGCGCCTCGACGTCGCTCGAGCCCATCATTCCGCTGAGCTACAACTGGAGCGCGCTCAAGACGGCGGTCAACGCGATGCAGCCGACCGGCGGTACCAACCAGGCCGTCGGGCTCGCCTGGGCGTGGCAGTCGCTGCTGGTGGGCGGTCCGCTGAACACGCCGTCGGAGGACACCAACACGACCTACAACCGGGTCATTATCCTCTTGTCCGACGGTCTGAATACCGAGGACCGCTGGCCCGAATACGGCGACGGCAGCTCGCAGGCCTCAGGCAATCCGATCGACGCAAGGCAGACATTGATGTGCCAAAACCTGCAGAACGCGAAGGATTCCAACGGAGCGCCGTTGTATACGATCTACACGATCCAGGTGAACACGAGTTCGCCCGCCGATCCGACCTCAACCGTCCTGAAGAACTGCGCCAGCACGCCCGACAAATTCTTCATGCTGACCAGTTCGACCCAGATCCTGACGACGTTCAACACGATCGGAACCGCCCTCAGCAAGCTGCGGCTGGCGAAATAGCTGCCCGCTTCAGGCACGACAAAAAAGCCCGGCCAAACGGCCGGGCTTTTCGTTTGTCCTGGTCGGCAACGCTTACTGAGCGGCCGGCGTGAACTTGGAGACCAAGCCCTCATAGGGCTTGAAGGTCTGCTTGGCGCAGTCGCTGTACAGGCCGGCGATCTTCTGCGATTCCGCAACGAAGGTCTCGTAGGACGAGCGCAGGTACTCGGTCTGCGCCTCAAGCGCCTTGTCCAGCGACTTCACGCCCGACAGCTTCTCGACGAACGACTTGGTGTCCTCAAAGGACTTCTTGGCATAGTCGCCATAGGCGGTGGCGATGGCCTGAACGCCGCTCTGCAGGTTGTTGGCCGACGCGGTGACCGACTCGAAATGCTCTTTGCCGTAGTTCTGAATGTCTTCGATCTTGACCATGGATGGAATTCCTTTTCCCAGACTTGAAGGCGCAAATTCCCATTGCCGGGAAGCTCCCGGCCCCCTGACGCCGATAGCCATATCGCATCGCACAATAGAGTCAATGAATATTGTGCATCGCACAATCACACAGCTTCGAATCTCCGGCATTCGCGATAAACCCCGGGGGACTACGCAACGGTTGCTTAATCTTTTGGAAACTCGGTCCGCCTAACCTGATTCCCGGACTTTGTTCGCCTTCCGACAGGCAGCCTCGAAAGCTGTTTGTGAACAACACCTTAGCTAGAAGAGCGACCTGAGCCGCCACGTGGGCCGATGGTTCGGCCCGAAGTGGTTTGTTGCGCAGGCAAGGATCGATGGCCGCCGGGCACAATTTCGCCTCACGAGCCAGTGATCTAGATAGAAATTGGGACGGGGAAGTAGATGCTTCGAACAACCTTGGCCTCCTCGCGGGCGCTGCGAGTTGGCGTTCTTGGGCTCGTTACCGTCACGACGGCGATCCTGATCACGAGTGATAGCGCCGAGGCGCGCCGTCACCGGCGCCACTACGCCCGTCACCATCACAGCCAGGAAGCGCGCGAGAGCTACAGCCCGCAATTCGCGTCGATCATCGTCGACGGCAACACCGGTTCGGTGCTCACCGCCACCAGTCCCGACGGTCTGCGCCACCCCGCCTCGCTGACCAAGATCATGACGCTCTATCTGCTGTTCGAGCGCCTCGATTCCGGGAAGATGAAACTCGACACCGAGATGCCGGTGTCCGAGCACGCCTCCGAACAGGACCCGACCAAGCTCGGCCTGCGGCCCGGCTCGACCATCAAGGTCGAAGATGCCATCAAGGGCCTGGTCACCCGCTCGGCCAATGACGCCGCGGTCGTGATCGCCGAGGCGATCGGCGGCAGCGAAGACGATTTCGCCCGGATGATGACCCGCAAGGCCCGTGCGCTCGGCATGAGCCGGACCGTCTATCGCAACGCCTCCGGCCTGCCCAACGATGAGCAGGTGACGACGGCGCGCGATCAATCGACGCTCGGCCGCGCGATCCAGGATCGCTTCCCGCGCTATTACCGCTACTTCTCGACCTCGGTGTTTAACTTCCGCGGCCAATCGATCCGCAACCACAACCATCTGCTCGGCAACGTCGAGGGCGTTGACGGTATCAAGACCGGCTACACCCGCGCCTCCGGCTTCAACCTCGTGACCTCGATGCGCCGCGGCAATCGCTTCCTGGTCGGCGTGGTGCTCGGCGGGCGCAGCGGCGGCTCGCGTGACGCCATCATGCGCAACCTGCTCGCAGAGAACGTCGGGAAGGCCGCGACCACCCGCACCGCCGCCGCGATCTCCGAACGCAATCCGGCCGACGCCAATGTCGAGGTCGCCGACGCGGATAACGCGCGCGCGCCGGACACCTCGCCCGTCGCCGCGTCGGAGCCCGCCGCTGCAGCTGCTGCGATCCAGGCTCCGCGCCCGGCCAGCAAGCCCTCGCTGATGGCAGCCGCCGCCGCCGCGCTGCCGCCGCTCCCGGCCAAGCCGGAGCCGCAGGCCAAGCCCGAGCCGGCGCCGCTGACCTCAGGCGTGATCCAGACCCAGCCGATCGCCGCGATCCCCGGCTCGGCTGAACCGATGAAGCCGGTCAAGGTGAAGACGGTGCAGGTCAAGGCCGGCCAGATCAAGCTCGCCGCGGCCGGCCCGGCCCAGTCCGCGCCTCCGGTCACCAACACGATCCCCGCGCGCGGCGAAGTCCCCGAGACCTCCAATGCGATGATGGCGCGGGCCGCCGAGACCTCGAGGCCCGAAATGCCGCCGCAGCCGGCCAATTTCGGCACCGGAAACGGCATCCTCGGCGTGCTGCCGGCCTCGGCCGTCCATGCACCCGCGGCCCCGGCGCCGCAGGCCGTGGCGTCGATCGAACCCGCTACCCGCAGCCTGCAGGCCGCTCCGCCGACCAGCTCCGCTAAGCCGAGCGCCGCGCACACCGGCTGGATCATCCAGGTTGGCGCGCTGGAGTCCGAGGGCGAGGCCAACAAGCGCATCGACCTCGCGCGCAGCTCGGCCCGCGGCCTGCTCAGCAAGGCGGATCCGTTCACCGAGGTGGTCGCCAAGGATAATCGCAAGCTCTATCGCGCCCGCTTTGCCGGCCTCGAGCGCGATCAGGCCGAGGCGGCTTGCAAGACGCTGAAGCGCGCCGAGATCTCCTGCATCACCGTTCGCAACTGATCGTCGGTATCAGCTGACTTCAAACGGCCGGCGCCGCAAGCGCCGGCCGTTTTGCTTTTGCCGTCGCGAAAACGGCCGGCCGGCCGCGCGCGGCGCGACCATGAAACTTCTCGTCAAGATTTTACGGTTAAGTTTTCCCGAAACAACGATCGGCCACGCCGGACAGCGGCGGGCCAGACGGGGCATCAATCAGAAACGGAAGGCAGCTCTCGGCTGTGGCGTTGGTAGCGTAGCCGGAGTTAGAGATGCGTGCGAAGCAAAGTATCCTTGGCCTCGTTCACACGGGCCGCGAGGTACGTCGAGCCCCCCTGGTCGGGATGGAGTTTCTTCATCAGGGTACGGTGAGCCCGGCCGATATCGTCGCGCGACGCTCCCGGCTGCAGGCCAAGGATCTGATAGGCCTCCTCGTTCGTCATTTTGCCACCCGACGCCGCACGGCCCTGCCCCCGTGCCCGGTCGCCCTGTGCGTCCTGACGCCAGGCGGGAAAACGGCGGTCCAGATAGCTTTCAAGTAGCGCGACGCTCTCGGCGTCGAAGCTCGGGACCATCGCCAATAGCTGCGACAGGTCGAACTCGTCGAGCATGCGGCCGGCCTGCGGTCCGGCCACGATCTGGCCCCTGAGCACGCCGCTGCCGTGATCGAGGGTCATATCGAGATATTGCGAGCGCACCCGCGAGCTTTGTCCCTGGCTGCGCGAACCGCCGAACATGCCGCCGAAATTGGGAAATCCGGTGCTTCCGAACGGCGACCAGCCGAGCAGTCCGGCGCCGAAGATGCCGAGCGGAATTGCCACCGCCAGTTCGCCCCGCACGCCGGTAAAGGCCGCGACCGCCAGTGCGAGCACCCCGCCACCGATCTTGATCGCGCGCGCAAGCACGGCGGGATTGGCCGCACGAAACATCTGCAGCGCGGAATAAAGGACGACAACGGCGACGACGCCAGCGATCAGGGTTGGCATGTCCGGAATATAGGCGGCCCGGCGGCAAAAAGCATGCGAAGCTTCGTCTCACCGGCATCAGGCGGAGCCTGACACGACGCGGCGCTATTTCATCTGACCGATCAGCTTCGCCGCGCCGCTCGCGGTCTTGGCCAGTTGCAGCAGGGCCTCGCGGCCGCCGGCGGCATAGGCTGCGGCGGCACGCAGCAATTCGCGGAGCTGGGCGGCCGCGCCGGGATCGAACCTGCACCATGCACCGCCGGTCAGCCGCGCGACCTCGCGAAACGTCTGCTCGGCGGTCGCGTCGTGGCCTTCCTGGAACATGAAGACCGGCACCTTGAGCAGGCCGAGCTCGCCGGCTTTGGCGCAGAGATCGTCGGCGCTCTCCTCCATCGCGTCGCCGACGAACACCAGCGCGCGCACCCCTGCCTCGACCGCTTCGCGACGCGTCTCGGACAGCACCTTGCCGATCTGGGTATTGCCGCCCTGGCAATCGATCTTGCTCATCAGCCGCGCGAGCTGCGCGCTGTCGGAGATCCAGCCCGACGCACGGCACTCGTTGAAACCGCGATAATAGACCAGGCGGATATCGAGACTGCCGAGCGCGCCGGCCTCGCGGAACATGTCCGCCTGCAGCGTGCACGCCATGTCCCAAGTCGGCTGCCGGCTCATCGTGGCGTCGAGCGCGAACACCAGCCTGCCGCGGGCGCCGGCGCGATGCGGCGACATCGCCCGCGCCTTGGCGACGAATGCCGCGATGTCGTTCGCGCTGGATGTCGGCACGCCAGGCGCATGGGCCGGGCGTACATCGCTTCCGGATGTCGGTTTGATCGTCTTGCCGGCCATCAGCGCTTGCCTCGTACAGCAAACACTATGTGGGCCGCGGCAGCGGATTGGTCAACGTGACGGGAGCCTGGATCCCGGGCCGCCCGGTCAATTCGTAACCGACGGATCCTTCTTCGTCTCGGTCTTGGTCAGCGAGAGCGACTTCTTGAGCTTGTCGGTCAAGGTCTGAGGTTTCTCGACCGGCACGTAGAGCGAGACGGGACCAGGCTCCAGAATCTTCGGCGGCGCGTTCCTGGTGTCGACCGGCGCGACAGCGCTGTCGGTGTCGGCCAGGAATTTATCGAGCATGGCCTGGATCGAGTCTTTGGCCTTCTCGGGCCCGGTGTCACGCATGTCGTTGTGCTGGAAGTTGGTGTTCACCACGGTGATGCCGGCCTTCTCGCATTCGTCGGCATCGGGAACGACACCCGGATCCGGCTTGAACTGCGAATCGTGAGACCGGAATGAAAGAATCTTGAACTTGCCGTCGGTCATGAACGGCACGCGCAGATTGTCCAGCGTCACCACCTTCTTGATCTCGTCCGGATACTGCTTGGCGAAATACATCGCGATGTCGCCGCCATTGGAATGGCCGACCATCGTCAGCTTGCTGTAGTCCGCGTTCGGCTGGCGCTTCTTCATCTCCTCGATCGCGAACTTGATGTTGGTGATGCCGCGCTGGTACTGCGGCAGGCGGCCGACATAGAGCTCGCCGACCTTGGTCACCATCGGTCCGTCCGACGGCAGGTCGTTCTGAATGCTGATGGTCAGATAGCCGCGCGCGGCGAACACGTTCGCGAGGAAGGAATATTCGGTGAATTTGACGGTATTGCCATGATTGAGGATCGCAACCGGCAGCGTGATCATGCCAGCGTCGGCCTGCATCTCCTTGTCGAAGCGCACGGCAACATCGACCGCGACCGGCCGCTCATCGCGCGTCGGGTCCTTGAACATGAGAGTTTCGTGACGGATCGCCCACTTGCTCGCGGTGAAATAGGCCGCCGTGATCACCACGGAGAGAGAAAGCAGAACGAGAATTCCACGCTTCATGACGTCCTCGAGGTGCCCGCCTTTTCAGGGCTATTCTTGGCCGGAGACTCTTCGGCCTCCTTTTGAGAATATATGTCACAGCGCTGTGACAGGAAGTCTAAAAGTTGGGACTTCGCAGCACGTTCATTGTGCGGTGCACACAACCTTTGTGCATTCGCTTCTAGCGCCATGGCTCTGCGGCACGATAATACCTCAAGACCAGCCGAGCGGGAGCGAGAACACGGCTGGCTTGGGAAAACCGGATCTGGCCAGCTTTGTTCCGGCATTTTGGCGACGGAGTGGCCGAAAACCCCGCAAGACTACCGCGCTTCGACATCGTCCCGGAAGTGACGATCGTCACCTCCTGTACGGCCGCCGCCCTGGAACCTGCCCGACCTGGAACCTGCCCGAGGGGAGGCCTGACGGCCTAGCTGCCGATGATGTCGTCGACTTCCAGCGGCTTGTCGACCTGGCTGAACCATTCGGCCCGGTTGGCGGCCCGGCGGCGGCCGCGCTCGTCCAGCGGCAGCTTGAGCTGGCGGAGCAGGCTCATCACCTCCTCGCGGGCGGTGACGTGGCCGAGGCTCGGGCGGGTGCCGAGCGTCGCCTCGTCGATGTCGTCGAGCGCCGTCAGCCCGCGCGGGAAGAATTCGCGATAGACCACCCGCTCGGCAAAGCCGTCGACCGAACGGAACCCGAGCTGCAGCGACAGCTGCTTCAAGCCGTCGGCGACCAGCTGCTTGTTGCGCGAGCCGAGCATCGACAGGCGGTTGCGCACCACGATCCAGTCGGTCGAGGCACCGTCGAGCTGGCGGCGCTTGCGCCTGGTGTCGCGCACCATCTCCGCATAATGGCTCTCGCCGGTCACCGCGTAGGTCGCGGGATCGACGGTGCCGAGCACGTCGAAATCGAGAAAGCTGTCGTTGATCGGCGTCACCAGCGTGTCGGCCATCGAATGCGCGAGCCGCATCAGGTAGCTGTCGGCGCCCGGGGTATCGATGACGATGAAATCATAGGCGCATTCCACCGCGCTCACCGCGGCCATGAACTGCTGGAATTCCGCGTTCTCGTTCGCCTCGATCTGCATCGTCTCGCCGTACTTGATGCAGTGGTGGGCGGGGAGTTCGAGGTCGAGCCCGGTGCGTCGCGCCCAGGCCTGGCGATTGCCGATGTAGCGGGTGAAGCTTTGCTGGCGGCAGTCGAGATCGATGCTGGCGACGCGCTGCCCGGCCTTCAGCAACGCGACGGCGATATGCAGGGCGGTGGTCGACTTTCCCGATCCACCCTTCTCGTTGCCCAGCACGATGACATGTGCGGAGCCGGATTGACCCTGACGAGCCTGCACCAACATGATTCAAATCCCGGCAATGATCTTCAAAGCGCGCGCCGCTGCGGTCAAGTGAAATGCATCGCGCGACAGGAAATCAATTGCGGCCGTGCTCAATGATGCGTCGATCAAGCAAGACTGCTGCGTCGATCGGCGGCACGGCAGCTGCGATCCACGCGCGTCCGAGATCGGGTAAGGCTTGTCGCGGCGGTTTGCCGATAGCGGTTCGGACTTGGTAAGCTGCGAGACCTGCCGAACGCCAGCCCGTCCCACCCAGATT